>JAUYMV010000502.1 GCA_030698645.1 Mesorhizobium sp. | reverse complement strand
GGCCCATACGGCTTCTGCGCCGACCTGTCGCGCACGTGGCTCTGCGGCGACGGCCAGCCCTCCAACGAACAGCGCGACCTGTTCCGCATCGCCGCCGACCAGATCGCCCGCAACACCGAACTGATGCGACCGGGCATCGCGTTCCGCGATCTCGTCGAGCGCTCGGTCGTGCCGCCCGCCGACTGCTTCCCGACGCGCTACGGCGTACTCTACCACGGCGTCGGCCTCGCCGACGAATACCCGACGCTGCCGCATGCCGCCGACTGGACGGACGACACGCCGGACGGCGTGCTCGAACCCGGCATGGTGCTCTGCGTCGAAAGCTATATCGGCCGGCTCGGCGGCCGCGAGGGCGTCAAGATCGAGGAGCAGGTGCTGATCACCGAGACCGGCAACGAGACGCTGTCACGATATCCAGTCACGCTTTAGGTGAGATCGTCCGCCAGTCCGCCAAGGCAGCGCGCAGGACGGCAGTGGTTTCGGCCGGCAGACCCGCCGCGGCGATGAACGGCAGCCCCTTGCGCCGCCTCGTCCATCCGACCACGGTGACCGCCTCCGCCGCCGGCTCGAAGCGCTGGATCAGGTCCCAGGTGCGGCAGTCGATGGTCGCGACATCCGCCCTGCCCTCGGCGACCGCAACCACCGATGCGCGATGCGCGCCGGTTTCGATCCGCTCGGCGAAGATGCCAAGGCTTTCGCCGGCGGCTTCCAGGTCACGTGTGAGTGCGAGGATGCCGGACATGGAGTCGCGGCTGTTGAAGGCGAGACGGGTGTTACGGAGGAGGTCGAGCCGGAGGCTCGGCATGCCGTCGGCGGGGGCTGGAACGTGCCCCTCATCCCCCTGCCGGGACCTTCTCCCCGTCAGGACGGGGAGAAGGGGGCTGGCCGCAATGCCGGCGCCCCCCTCTCCCCGTCCTGCACGGGGAGAGGGTACGGGTGAAGGGCCGCCGTGCGCACGCATGACAATCGCGCTCGAATAAAACGCCCCCTCCCCGCCGTCGACATCCGAATAGTCCGGCTGGCCTATGACCTGCACATAGCTGCCCAGATCCGTCGTCTCCAGCGGCCCCCAGCAGGTCTGCGCGAAGAGCAGGTTCGGATGCCGCCAGAGCGTCGGCAGATCGAAGCCGTCGGGCGGCAGCGTGGCGGGGTCGGGTGCGATCACATGGCCGGCCGCGTCGCTGATGCCGCCCGGCACCGGCGGCAGGTCGGCGTTGCGCCGCGTCAGGCGCTCCGGCGCGGCGATGCCCGCCGCACGCAACCCATCGCGCAACCGCGCCCATTGCGCGTCGGTCGCCGCGCGGGTCTCCGCCCAGTCATACATCGGAAGGGCTGCGACGAAATCGGTCATGTCGATCGGATAGCACGGGCGCGATTGCAGACATACGTCGCGCGCGGCAGGAGCGGATTCACTCTTTCGGCGGTTCCGCCGGAACCGGCGCGGTCCCCAGCCCGGTCAGCGAGCGTCCACGGACACGTGGACGGAAGGCGCGGCCCGGCTCCGGCGCGCGCCGCAGCACCGGATGCACGACCGGCTCCTTCGGGGAGAATGCGAAATTCTTCAGCAAGGCGAAATAGTTCGGAAAAACATAGCCGCCATTCATCGCGACCCATTCCGCGCGGCGGTCGCGAAAGAGTTTCGGCAGCTTGTACCAGGCCACGTTCGGCAGCTTGTGGTGCACGAGATGCAGATTGTTGTTGAGGAAGAAGAACGCGAGCGGCGAGCGCTCGACGATGATGGTGCGGCCGTCCGGACGCTCGGACCACTGGTGCTCCGCGAAGGTGCGAACCGAAATGATCGATTGGCCGAGCCAGACCGGCACGAGCACGTAGAGCCAGAGCGGAATGCCGAAACCGTAGTGGACCACCGGCAGCACGATCGCCAGGCCCGCCAGATGCAGCGCCCAGGCCTTTCGCGCGTCGCGTTCGTCGGCGCCAAACGCGCGCGCCTCTTCGAGCAGGAAGCCGACGGTGCCGAGCGGCGGGCCGAGCACGAAGCGGCCGATCATGGTGTTGTTGATCCTGAGAAGCCCGCGCAGCCACGCCGGCAGGGCTTCGTGCTTCCAGAATGCCTTGTAGTAGCTCTCCGGATCGTCGAACGGGTCGGTCAGCCGCTCGTCGGCGTGGTGGCGCAGGTGCAGCGCCTTGAAGCGCCGGAACGGATAGACCAGGCCGACCGGCAGGCCGACCAGGAGCTCGTTGATCCAGGATTTGCGTGTCGGGTGCCCATGCGACGCTTCGTGCATGAGCGAGGATTGCATGGCGAGCACGAGGCCGAGCAGGAGCAAAGCCGCCGCCGGATAGGTCGGAAAGACAAGCAACCCGGTCGCCAGCCAGATTGCGTAACAAGCGGCGATCAGTGCGACCGTCGGCCATTCGATCGCCGTCGCACCAATTCGCCGCTTGCCCGCACCCACCATCGCCCCAGTCAATTCTTTTTGTTTTTGGAATCCCCCGACTCCTGACAGCATGATGTCAGTAGTCATACAATGCTGCAACGCGACAATGCGCACAGAGCGTTGACAGCGGACATACAAATCATCAGATGTTGTGAATTGTGAACAATCAGGACTCTGATGATGGATAAGCGTGATATCTCCGCCCTGTTCCGCGAGCGCCTGAAAACCCTGCTCGAACGCTCCGGCGCCAACCAGTCGGCCTTTGCCGCGTCGGTCGGCATCGACCGCTCGGCGCTGTCGCAACTGCTGTCGGGCGCCACGACTCGCCTGCCCCGGGCGGAAACGCTGCTCACCATCGCCGCCGAGCACAAGGTGTCGCTCGACTGGCTGATGGGTCTTTCCCAGGACGAAGGCCTGACGGCCGAAATCCGCGCCAGCCTGGAGATCGAGGAGGGCTTTGGCGGCTTCGACGACACCTTGCTGGCGAAATGGCATGCCGAAGCCGCCGGCGCCAAAATCCGCTACGTCCCGGCCGGCATTCCCGACCTGCTGCGCTGCGACGCGCTGAACCAGTACGAAGCCGAAATCTCGAACCGCAGCCGCGAGGCCAGGATCGACGAGACGCAATACCGCGTCGACTACAACCGGCGTCCGGACACCGACATGGAGGTCTGCATGCCGCGCCATACGCTGGAGATCTTCGCGGCCGGCAGCGGCATATGGTCGGGCCTGTCCGCCGCCGTTCGCCGCGAGCAGCTTGCCCATATGGCGCGGCTGATCGACGAACTCTATCCGGCTTTCCGGCTCTATCTCTACGACGGCCGCGTGCGCTATTCGATCCCCTATACGATCTTCGGTCCCTACCGGGCGGCCATCTATGTCGGCGACATGTATCTCGTGCTGAACGCCATCGCGCCGATCCGCACACTCACCCGCCACTTCGACAACCTGATCCGCGCTGCCGAAATCCACGCGCACGAGACTGCCGCCTTCGCGCGCTCCCTGGCGGCGGGCATCGGTCAAACCGATTGACCGGACATAAAGACTTCCTTATATCGTTATTTCAACAGAATGCCTTTCCCGAAAGCTCCGCCATGACCAATCCGATCGACTTGCTGATTGCCGAAAAGGGCGTGCTGCTCGCCGACGGCGCCACCGGCACGAACCTGTTCGCCATGGGTCTTGAGGCAGGCGAAGCGCCGGAACTCTGGAACGAGAGCGATCCGGCGAAGATCACCGCGCTGCACCAGGGATTCGTCGACGCCGGCGCCGACATCATCCTGACCAATTCCTTCGGCGGCACGCGCCACCGCATGAAGCTGCACAATGCGCAGGACCGCGTGCACGAACTGAACAGGCTGGCCGCCGAGATCGCGCGCGCCGTCGCCGACCAGGCCGGCCGCCGCGTCATCGTCGCCGGCTCCGTCGGACCGACCGGCGAATTGCTCGAGCCGCTTGGCGCCATGACCTATGACGAGGCGGTGGAATCCTTCGCTGAACAGATGGAAGGCCTCAAGGCCGGCGGCGCCGAAATCGCCTGGATCGAGACCATGTCGGCGCCGGACGAGATTCGCGCGGCGGCCGAGGCCGCCATCCGCGTCGGCATGCCCTACACCTTCACCGCGTCCTTCGACACGGCGGGCCGCTCGATGATGGGCCTGCACCCGAAGGACATCCACGGCGTTGCGACTGGCCTGGCTCAAGCGCCGGTCGCCGTCGGCGCCAATTGCGGCGTCGGCGCCTCCGACATCCTGTCCTCGCTGCTCGACATGTCGGCGGCGGCCCCCGACGCGACGATCATCGTCAAGGGCAATTGCGGCATTCCCGAATTTCGCGGCGCGACGATCCATTATTCCGGCACGCCGGAACTGATGGCCGACTATGTGCGCATGGCCGTCGATGGCGGCGCCAGGATCGTCGGCGGCTGCTGCGGCACGTCCTTCGTGCATCTGAGGGCGATGCGCGAGGCGCTCGACGCGCACACGAAGGGCGCCCGCCCGACCGTCGACGACGTCGTTGCCCGCATCGGACCGCTGCGCAACAAGATGGCCGACCAGAGCGGCGGCACGGGCGAGACCAGCGAAGCCAGGCGCGAGCGGCGGCGCTCGCGGGGCTAGGCGGCCGGGAAAAGGCGGCCGAGGAACACGCCGAACCATTCGGCCTGCGGCCCGTCATGCTCCGCCATCAGGCGGTTTTGCTCCGCCTCCGACTGGACGCCCGGCAGGCCATAGCGCGCGGCGCTGCGCGCCTGCATGGCGCGAAAACCGTCCGGCGTCACTTCGGCATGGAACTGCAGGCCGAAAACCTTGTCGCCGATCCGGAAGGCCTGGTTGGGAAAGCTGTCGCTCGACGCCAGCCTGACCGCGCCATCCGGAATGGCGAAACCGTGCCAGTGCGACTGCACGACCCGGATCGGCCGGTCGAGAAAGTCGCCGGCCTCTGGCGTCGGACGGAGTTCGTAGTAGCCGAACTCATGCAATCCCGCCTCGCTCGGACCGACCTGGGCGCCAAGATGCCAGGCGATCATCTGGGCGCCCTGGCAGATGCCGAGCAGCGGAACATCCGCATCGAGACAGCGCCGGATGAAGGCATATTCCGTGCGCAGGAAGGGATGCGCTTCGACGTCATAGACATTGTAGAGACCACCGAAGACGACGCATCCGGCGATCTCCGCATCCGTATCCGGCAGCACGTCGCCCTGGTCGGGCCGAAACCGCCGCACCCGGTAGCCATGCGCGCGCAGATGCACCGCAACGCGATTGTCCTCGCGCTCGTCGCTGTGCTGGATCATGACCACCGTCTTCGTCATGCGCGTCCGCCTTCCCGCAGCCGAGTACTCCGGATCGGCGCGTCGAGCAAGTTGGGGGCAACTCGGAGGCTTGAAGAGCGCGGCAGGCAATTAGATTTCGTCATCGTCGAAATATGCAAGGATGTCGCGATGGCCTTCGAGCACGGCGACGATCTCAAGCGCGCCATTGTCGTATCGAAAGAAGATGACGAAGTTGTTGAACGCTATGCTGCGCAGTTCCTCACGCAGTTCGTTGCGCGCCCGACCGAGCGTTCCCGGAAGAGACGCGAGGCGCCGGCATCGCTTCCGGATGTCGCCGGAGACGCGTTCCGCCAAGACGACGCTGCCGCTCGCCCGGGCGATGTGGACCGCAATGTCCGCAATGTTATCGAGCGCCTCGCTGCTGTAGCGAAGCTTTAGCACTATTCGGCGGCGTCCGGAATTGGAACCTGCGCGAGGCGGATCGTGACGGCGGCGGCAACCTCATCGTCGGTATGGCTCCCGCCCCGCACCAACGCGCCGTCGAGCGTTTCCCGCAGTGCGGCCAGCTTCGTCTCACGCTCTTCGACGAGCCGCAGGCCTTCCACCAGCACATCGCGGGCCGAACCGTAGCGGCCGTCCTCGACGAGCGAAGCGACGAACGCTTCCCAGTGCGCGTTTAACGAGACATCCATGCGCGACCTCCGATGGTGCATTTTAGCCGAATCCGAATGCACCTGCAATTTCGAGACGCGGGACACGCCGTCGCGCCACGCGGACGAGGAAAGCTTGCCCGCATTGCCAAGGGCGAACGCAGCCGCGCCCGCCCATGGTTGCCGGGCGACTTCACGCCCCGGCGCTGTCATTCACATCGCGGGACCGGCGACCTCAGAGATCCTCCAGATCCCGCCGCGCCTTCTTCAGGATCTCCTTTGCCTTGAGCGCCTGGGCGCCGCTGAGCGAACCGCCGCGCAGGCGCGAGAACAGCGCGAAGGTCAGCGCCTTCACCTCGTCGCCGAGCGACACGCCGCTCGTCTCCGCCGCGTTCTCGTCGATCTGCGCGTTGATCTTGTCCAGTTCGCTGGCCTGTTCCGCCAGATAGGCGCGACCCTGCTCGGTGATCGAGTAGCGGCGCTTGTTGCCGTTGGTCTCGGAGACGACGAGGTCGGCCTCTTCCATCATCTGCAGCATCGGATAGATGGCGCCGGGGCTCGGGCTATAGGCGCCCTGGAACTTGGCCTCCAGCGCCTTGATGATGTCGTAGCCATGCCGCGGTTCCTCGGCGATCAGGCCGAGCACGACGAGGCGCAACGCGCCCGGATCGAACATGCGCCCGCCGCGCCCGCCGAACGGACCGCCACGATGGCGTCCGAACGGACCGCCGCGGCCGTGCCGGCGGCCGGGACCATCGCCGCCCTCGGGCGATCCAGCCATCCAGTGCGCGTGATGCTCATGGTCCCCTTTGTGGCCCTTGTGAAATCTCATTCCAAACATGTGAACTCTCTCTCGATTGGTTTCCATGCGTCATATCTAATCAAAGATATATCTTTTGCAAGATAGAACTTTGAAAAATCGGCGCGCATGAAAAAAGGCCGGCGGGTTTCCCCGCCGGCCCTGCCTCGCCCGCCCGAAGGGCCGTCCGCCGTGACCAGACGGCGGGCCGCGCCCTATCGCCGCCTACCGCTTGCCGTCGAGCGCCGAGGCAAGGCGCACGAGGGACAGGAATTCCGCGCGATAGCCGAACGGGTCGGCGCCGCGCGCGGCGGTGGCGATCTCTGCGATCCTGTCGTAGCCGAAGCCGTCCGTCTGGTCGGCGCCGCGCAGCTTCTGGCCGAAGGCCGCGACCGCCACCGAGAAGCGCTGGTCGGTGCCCGCGGCGTCGAACGACGCAATCTCGTTTGCGCCGGTCACCGGCGTGGTGATGAGCTTGCTGGCGTCTTCCGTGGGCAGCTTGTAGCGGATCTTCACGAAGGCATATTCGCCGGCATTCGCCACGCCCGCCGCACTGTCGGTCGCCGCCTGGCCGTAGCGCAGGTCGTCGATGACGGTCGCGGGGCTGCCCTTCGGCGTGATCTCGTAGATCGCCGTCACCGAATGGCCGGAGCCGATCTCGCCCGCGTCGACGCGGTCGTTGTTGAAGTCCTCCCGGTTGAGCGCGCGCGTTTCGTAGCCGATCAGCCGGTATTCGGCGATCTTTTCGGGATTGAACTCGACCTGGATCTTGACGTCCTTGGCGATCGGGAAGAGCGTCGAGCCCGCTTCCTGCACCAGAACCTTCTCGGCTTCCGCCAGCGTGTCGATATAGGCGGCCTGACCGTTTCCGTTCTGTGCGATCTCCTGCATCATCCGGTCATTGAGATTGCCGCGCCCAAAGCCCAGCACCGAGAGGAAGACGCCGCTCTCGCGCTTCGCCTCGATCAGCCGCTTCAAGTCGTCGTCGTCGCTCTGGCCGACATTGAAGTCGCCGTCGGTGGCGAGCATCACGCGGTTGACGCCGCCCTGGATGAAGGAGGCTTCCGCCAGCCGGTAGGCCTCGCGCAGACCCGCCTCGCCAGCCGTCGATCCACCCGATTCCAGCCGGTCGAGCGCGGCCAGAATCTTCGCCTTGTCGGAGCCCTTGGTCGGCTCGAGCACGGTGCCGGCGTTGCCGGCATAGGTGACGATGGACACCGTGTCCTGCTCGGTCATCTGGTTGACCAGCAGCCGGAACGAGGATTTGAGCAGCGGCAGCTTGTCGGCCGACTCCATCGAACCCGACACGTCGATCAGGAAGACCAGGTTGGCGCGGGGCTTTTCGGCGGGCTGCAGGTCGAACCCCTTGATGGCGACATGCATCAGCTTGGTGTCGGCGTTCCACGGCGTCGGCATCACCGTGACGGTCGAATTGAACGGCGTGCCGGCTTCGGTCGGCCCCTTCCAGTCATAGGGGAAGTAGTTGACCATCTCCTCGACCCGCACCGTGTCGGCCTGCGGCAGGAAGCCCTCCTTCAGCGAACGGCGCACGAAGGCATAGGACGCCGTGTCGACGTCGATCGAGAAGGTCGAGACCGGGTTTTCCAGCGCCGACTTCACCGGGTTGGTGGCGAACTCCGCCAGCCGGTCGCGGTTCTCCTCCGGCGGGATCGTCGCGTCCAGCCCCATCATGGGCGGCGCCATCGCACCGCCCTCGCCCATCGACCCGGCGGGCGCCATCGACCGCGAACGGTCGGCGGCGATCACGCCCGGCGGCGGGGACGCCGTCTGAAGGGTCGCAAGCGCGTCGCTCTCGTTTGCCCGCTTCTGCACGGCTTCCATGTCCTGACGCCCCACCTGCGGTTCGGCCTTCAGTTCGGTCGGCTTCGGCTGCACCGTCGTCGGCGGGGCCGGCTGTCGCGGCGCGGGTTCCGAGACCGGCCCCGACCTGCCACCGCTGTCGAACGATACGGCGAAAGGCGACGTCTCGATGAGGTAGAAGGTGGCGTAGCCGGCGATCGGCAGCGCGACCAGGCCGGCGATCGCCGGCGTCGTGAGCAGCTTGCGTGACATCATCGTCCTCCAAAGCATGAGCGCTTTGGACCTGAGACGCGCGCCGACAGCCGATCCTTGGGAGGCCGGCGCGATTTTTTCGTCGAAGGCCCGCATCGCGGCGTCAAGCGCGCGCGCGCGGGCTTCCTCCGAGGGTTTCGGCGGGATCGCGCGGCCGAGCCGGCCGAGTTCGTCGTCGTCGATCATCTCACTCATCCCCGGCCTGGGCGACCAGCACCTTCAGCCGTTTCTTCGCTTCGTGCACATGCCACGACACCGTCGCCTCGGCGCAACCCATGATGTCGGCCGTCGCCGCGTGGCCAAGCCCTTCGCCATAGACCAGCAGCACCGCCTCGCGCTGCTTGTCCGGCAGTCTGCGCACCGCCTTCCAGAGCCGGTCGTAGGCGTCGTCCGGTTCCTCTGCCGCCTCGCCGAACGTCAGCGCATGGACGCCGAAGGCTTCGGCCTTGCGGGTCTCCCGCACGGCCTTGCGGCCATGGTCGCGCGCGGCGTTGAGCGTTAGCGAATAAAGCCAGGTCGTGAACATGCCCTGCCCGCCGAAACTGCGGATCGCACTGCCGAGCCGGGCGCAGACGTCCTGCGCGATGTCTTCCGCGTTGGCCCTGCGGCCGCACCATTTCCACGCCACGCGGAAGATGAAATCGTAATGTCGCGCGACGAGTTCCGAAAACGCCTCCCGGTCGCCCGCTTTCGCGCGCGCCACCAGTTCGGCATCGTCCGTCTCGACCGCCAACATCGCCATCATCCTATCTGGGACGACGGGATTGGGGCATTCCTTGGGTGGACCGATGAAAATTCTTTAAGAGGGCGCTCCGTGCATCGGGCGCGACCGCGCATCGACGCCGGTCACACCGCCTGCCCGGCCGCCCAGCCGGACGACCACGCCCACTGGAGATTGTAGCCGCCGAGCCAGCCGGTGACGTCGACCGCCTCGCCGATGACGTAGAGGCCGGGCGCCGACTTCGCCTGCATGGTCTTCTGGTCGAGGTCGTGCGTGTCGACGCCGCCGAGCGTCACCTCGGCCGTGCGGTAGCCCTCGGAGCCGGCCGGCTTGATGCGCCAGTCGTTGACGGCGGCCGCAACCGCAC
>JAUYMV010000499.1 GCA_030698645.1 Mesorhizobium sp. | reverse complement strand
GTAGCCCGCGAGATAGGCGCGGGAGGCGACGTTGATGATGCGCCCGCCGCGCTGCATGACCTTGGCGGTCTCCTGCGCCATGATGAATGACCCGATCACGTTGACCTCGTACATCTTCGTGAAGTCTTCTTCGGTCACGGCGTCGAACTTGCCGTCCCAGAACACCGCCGCGTTGTTGACCAGCACGTCGACGCGCGGCAGCGAACCGATCAAAGCGGCGACGGCGGCGCGGTCGGTGATCGACAGCGCGTGATGCTCGACCGAGTTGCTGGCGGCCTTCAGCGCCGCCGCGTTGGCGCCAAGCGGCTCGGCGTTGCGGTCGACCATGACGACGTGGAAGCCGTCCTCCAGCAGGCGCTTGACGGTGGCGAGCCCGATGCCCTGTCCGGCGCCCGTGACGATCGCGATTTCCTTGGCAGTTGTCATGTCAGATCCTCACGCGTCAACCGGCAGGACGAAGGTTTCGGTCAGGCCGCCGTCGACCACGAGCACATGGCCGTTCATGTAGCTCGATGCCTTCGACACCATGAAGGCGACGACGCCGCCAGCCTCCTCGGGATCGCCCCAGCGGTGCAGCGGAATGCGGGCGGACACGCCCTTTTCGTAGCCCGGACGGGCGAGGATGGTGGTGTTGATCTCGGTCAGGAAGTAGCCGGGCGCCATCATGTTGACGGTGACGCCCTTGCCGCCGAGTTCGGCGGCGAGCGCCCGCGTCATCCCGGCGAGCCCGTGCTTGCTGGCGACATAGGCGGTGACGTTCTCGCGGCCGACGACTGCGAGTGCCGAGCCGACATTGACGATGCGGCCGTAGCCGGCGGCGACCATGAAGCGCGCAGCCTCGCGGCAGAGCAGATAGGGCGCGCGGATATTGGTGCCCATCACGCGGTCCCAGGTCGCGGTCGTCGCGTCCTTGAGCGGCTCCCAGGCATTGATGCCGGCATTGTTGACCAGGATGTCGAGCCGTCCTTCCGTCTCGCCGATCTCCTTGATGACCGACACGCAGGCCGCTCCGTCGGCAAGGTCGAAGGCGCGCACGGCGACGTCCAGTCCCTCGGCGCGCAGCTTGTCCGCCGACTCCTCCAGTTGCTGCTCGCCGCGCGCGGTCATGTAGACCCTGGCGCCCGACTCGCCGATGGCGCGCGCCATCTCGAAGCCGAGGCCGCGCGACGAACCCGTGACGACGGCGACCTGGCCCTCGAGCGAAAAGCGCTTGTTCATCATCCCGGCCCTCACGCTGCCATCTGGAACTTGAAGGTCGACGACACGCCGCCGTCGACGGTGATCACCTGGCCGGTGACGAAGCTGGCCGCATTGGAGGCGAGGTAGATGATGGTGCCGACCAGTTCCTCCGGCTTGCCCCAGCGTTCCATCGGCGTGACGCCGTTGATCGCGTCCATGTAGCCCGGACGCGACTGCAGGCTGGCATTGATCTCGGTCAGGAAGTAGCCGGGCGCGAC
>JAUYMV010000498.1 GCA_030698645.1 Mesorhizobium sp. | reverse complement strand
CCCGCCCGAAACCGCTCAAGCTTCTGATCGTGGAAGCCCGCTTCTACGACGATCTCGCCGATGCGCTGCTCGACGGGGCGAAGGCGGCGCTGAACGAGGCCGGCGCCAGTTTCGACGTTGTCACCGTGCCGGGCGCGCTCGAAATCCCGGCCGTCATCTCCTTTGCGCTGAACGCGGCGGAGGAGGGCGGCACCGAATATGACGGCTTCGTCGCGCTCGGCTGCGTCATCCGCGGCGAGACGCATCATTTCGACATCGTGGCGAACGAATCCGCCCGCGCGCTGATGGACCTCGCGGTGCAGGAATCGCTGGCCATCGGCAACGGCATCCTGACCACGGAAGACGACGCGCAGGCCTGGGCTCGCGCGAAACGCTCGGAGGGCGACAAGGGCGGCTTCGCGGCGCGCGCGGCGCTGACCATGATCGCCGTCCGCGCCCGATTCGGAGCCTGAGGCATGACGACTGCCCAAAATAGCGGCCCGGCCGGCGAGGCGAAGGGCGCCAACAAGCGCGGCGCGGCGCGTCTGGCAGCCGTCCAGGCGCTCTACCAGATGGACGTCGCGGGCGCCGGCCTGCTCGAGATCGCCGCCGAATATGAAACCCACCGCCTCGGCAAGGAGGTCGACGGCCATGTCTACCGCGAGGCCGACGCGCAGTGGTTCCGCGCCATCCTGTCCGGCGTCGTCGAGAACCAGAAGGTGGTCGATCCGATCATCCGCCAGGCGCTGACCGAGGACTGGCCGCTGTCGCGGCTCGATTCCACGCTGCGCGCGATCCTCAGGGCAGGGGTGTTCGAACTGATGAAGCGCGAGGACGTGCCGGTGGCGGTCGTCGTGTCCGAGTATGTCGACATCGCAAAGGCGTTCTACTCCGAGGACGAGCCGAAACTGGTCAACGCCGTGCTCGACCGCGTGGCCAGGCGTGTGCGCGGCGAAGGCCGCGGCAAGGACGCATAATGACCGAGACCGCCGTCGCACGCGAGGCGCGGCGAAGCGCCCTGATCTTCGCATCGTCGATGGCCATCGTCGGCTCCGCCGCGCCGATCTCGATATCGATGGGCGCACTCGCCGGTCACTATCTCCTCGACGCCGACAAGTCGCTGGCGAGCCTGCCGGTCACCGGCTACACGGTCGGCGTGGCCATCGGCGCGCTGCCGGCGGCCTGGATCCTGCGCATGATCGGGCAGCGCAGCGGCTTCATGCTGGGCACCGTCATCACCGCGCTCGGCGGGGCGATCGCGACGCTCGGGCTTTTCCGCGCCGATTTCTGGCTGTTCGCCGTCGGCTTGCTGGTCGTGGGCCTCGGTGGCGCCTTCGTGCAGCAACTGCGCTTCGCGGCGGCCGACAATGCGCCGCCCGAATTCAAGGCCAAGGCGATCTCCTTCGTGCTTGCCGGCGGCGTCGTGACGGCAATCCTCGGCCCGCAGATCGTCATCTTCACGCGCGAACTGTTCGCGCCCGTCATGTTCGCCGGGTCCTTCGCCGCGATCATCGGCCTGGCCGCGGTCGGCGCGATCATCCTCGCCTTCCTGCGCGCGCCGTCGAAGGCCGCGATCGCCAGCGCCGATCCTTCGGGCGAACCCGCCCGCCCGCTGCTCGAGATCATCCGCCAGCCGCGCTTTGCGATTGCATTGCTCTGCGCGGTATCGACCTATGCGCTGATGAGCTTCGTGATGACCGGCGCGCCGCTGGCCATGGTCGGCTGCGGCTTCTCTCCCGACGAGGCGACGCTCGGCATCTCCTGGCACGTGATGGCGATGTTTGCGCCGAGCTTCGTCACCGGCCGCCTGATCTCGCGCTTCGGCGCCGAAACGATCGTTGCCGTGGGCATCGTCCTCTTGATCGGCTGCGGCGTCGTCGCGCTGTCGGGCATCGAACTCTGGCAGTTCTGGACAGCGCTCATCCTGCTCGGTCTCGGCTGGAATTTCGGCTTCATCGGCGCCACCGCGATGGTTGCCAATGCCTACCGTCCGTCCGAAAAAGGCAAGGCGCAGGGGTTCCACGACTTCGTGCTGTTCTCCACCGTCGCCTTCGCGTCGCTGATGTCGGGCGTCGCCTACAACGCCTATGGCTGGGACCTGCTGAACTGGATCATCTTCCCATTCTCACTGATCTGCCTGGCGGGACTGGGGTGGCTCGTGGCGGTTCAGCGCAATGCCGCGGCCGCGTCCCGGGTCTGACCTTCGCCACGTATCGCCGACGCCGATTGCGACCCGCCGCGCGCGGGCCTCTCGGCCAAATAACCGGGACACGGGTTACCAAAGGGGATAGCCTCCAGCCGTCGGCCGCGATCGCGTGTGCCGACGGGAGGGTTTTTCCATGACAATCAAGAGTCTGCAGCCGATCTTGATCGGGCTGTTCTCGATGCTGCTCGTCGTTCAGGCGTCGGCGCATTCCTGCAAGGGACTGAAGTCCGCCCATTGCGCATGCAACGTGACCATCGGGGTCAACGGCGACTTGCTGGGGCAGGTGACAAATCATGGCGCCTGCTACAATCAGCAGGCCAACATGGGTCCGGCAAGCAATTGCGCGCAGTACTGCAGCACTCAGAGCCCCGCGCTGGAGACTGCCGCAAAGGCGGGACTCAAGGCGCGCAAATTGTGCGGCTCGCGGAACGTCGCCTTCAAGTATTCGGCGGGCACCAATCTGTTCTCGCCGTACTGGATCACGAACCTGTTCGGGTGTTTTCCGGGGGATGCGAAGTAGCGCACACGCGGGCGGTCCGGGAGCGCCCGAGAGCAACCGCGTTGCAAACATGGCTAGAGGTCAGCGGGACTTATGCCTGCGAGCTTCATCAGATGCCTCGCCAGGCCGCCCTTGAGCGGCTTATTGCCGTGAATCGGGATTGAAAGGCGAATGTCGGAGCCGGCTTTTCCGTAGATATGATGACTTCCCGCGATCCGGAGTAGGCGCCACCCCTGTCTTTCAACTGCGCGCGCTAGTGACTTTCCGGTCACCTCGCTCACACGGCGATCTCCATGATCCTTCCCTCGCCGGTGT
>JAUYMV010000494.1 GCA_030698645.1 Mesorhizobium sp. | reverse complement strand
GTCGCGCGACATGTCGAGCGCGATAAAGGAAGGCCGCAGTGTCGGCAGGAGATGGTCGCGCAGCGTTTCCGGCGTCCAGCCTTCCGACCGGTGTACCGAGCGCAGCGGACGCGGCTGGCTCATCAGGAACACCTCGTTGCCGCGCACCGCGAAGATCTGTCCGTTGACGTCCGCGGCATCGTCCGACGCCAGGAACACGGCGACCGGCGCGATCTTGTCGGGCGTCAGCATCTTCAGGCCCTTCAGGCGCTCCTCCTGGTCGGGCGTGTTGGGGATCGAGCCGACCATGCGGCTCCAGGCGAAGGGCGAGATGCAGTTCGAGCGCACGTTGAAGCGCTTCATGTCGAGCGCGATCGACTTCGACAGGCCGATGATGCCCATTTTGGCGGCCGAATAGTTGGCCTGGCCGGGATTGCCGACCAGACCCGACGTCGAGGTCATGTGCACGAAGGTGCCGGATTCCTGCTTGCGGAAATGCTCGGCGGCGGCGCGGCTGACGTTGAAGCTGCCGTAGAGATGCACCTTGATGACCGAGTCGAAATCCTCGTCCGTCATCTTGTGGAAGATGACGTCGCGCAGGATGCCGGCATTGTTGACGACGATGTCGATCTTGCCGAACGTGTCGACGGCGCGGTTGACCATCGCCTTGGCGGAAGCCGATTCCGAGACGCTGCCATAGTCGGCGACCGCTTCGCCGCCGGCCGCCTTGATGTCGCGCACCACCTCGTTGGCCGGACCGTCGGTCTCGTCCTTGCCTTCCAGCGAGACGCCGGGATCGTTGACGACGATCTTGGCGCCGTGCCGCGCCATCATCAGCGCCATCTCGCGGCCGATGCCGCGTCCGGCGCCGGTGATCAGCGCCACCTTGTCTTCGAGCATCCGTGCCATGACCTGCGCACCCTTCTGCAATTTCATCGTATGTGTTCGTTTGGCCGCGAAAGCCCCGGACGCGCCATCCGCGCCGGGCGTCCCGCCGCCGGTTCAGACCATCCAGCGGCCGCCGTCGACGACGACGGACTGGCCGGTCATGTAGCGGGAATCGTCGCTCGCCAGGAACGCCGCCGCGGCGGCGATGTCCTCCGGCTCGGCGAAGAAGCCGAGCGGGATCGAGTCGCGGATCTTCTGCAGGAATTCTTCCGAGATGCGCTCCAGCACCCGCGTCTTGGTGACGCCCGGGCAGAGCGCGTTGACGTTGACCTTGAAAGGCGCGAGTTCCCGCGCCAGCGAGCGGGTGAAGCCGATGACGCCCATCTTGGCGGCGGCGTATTCGCTGATGCCGACTTCGCCCGCCATGCCGGCGTTCGACGCCACATTGACGATCTTGCCCTTGCCCGCCTCGCGCATCGCCGGCACGACCTGCCGCGATGCGATCAGCGTCGACATCAGCGAGACGTCGATGACGAAGCGCCAGACGTCGGAGGTGGATTTGTAGAATTCCGAGGCGCGTTCGCGCGCGCTCTGGCCGACATTGTTCATCAGCACGTCGACGAAGCCGGCGTCCTTGTAGATGCGCTTGAACGAGTCGGTGATGAAGGCCTCGTCGGTGCAGTTGCCGACGATCGTCAGCACCGTGGCGCCGCCCTTGCGCGCCGCCTCGGCGGTCGCTTCGAGCCCGTCGGCCTCGAGATCGAGGATCGCCAGATTGGCGCCTTCCGACGCGAAACGCAGCGCGCTCGCCCGGCCGATTCCATTGGCCGCGCCCGTCACCACGGCGAGCTTACCTTCCAGACGACGCATCGCCGCTCCTCCTCATGCACCCGTCGCCTGCCTGCTCGGCGGGCCGGCGGCAGAGTCGCCGCAAGCGGCGCGGACGGGGTTTCCTCACCCGACAGTCTTTGCCGACTGCCTTCCCATAAAACCTAACACTTGTTCGAAATCACCGCAAGCGTGGAATCGCGGCATGGGATCGTTTTCCTCAGACCGCCGGTGGCAGCGGCACATCGGCCTGCCTGCGCCGGAAGGTGGAGATCGCCACGCCGGCCAGCACCAGCCCGACGCCGCCCGCCATCTGCAGCGTGAACGCCTCGCCGAGGAAGACCGTGCCGCAGAGCACGGCGACGGCCGGCACCAGATAATTGTTGTAGGCGGTGAACGTCGCGCCCGCGCGCGGCACCAGCGCGAACATCAGCAGGCTCGCCGTCGCCGTATTCCACAGCGCCAGCACCATGACCGCGGCCAGCACGCCGGCCGTAGGCAGGGCCGACGGCACGCCGTCGACGAAGAGCGCCACCGGCATGGTCCACAGCGCCGCCGAGCCGAGCGACATTGTCGTCACCGTCATGGCGTCGTGGTGGCGCACCAGCGCCATCAGGAACAGCGAGGCGGAAAAGATGATCGACGCGCTGATCGCCGCTCCGGCGCCGAGCGTGCTGTCGCCGAAGGCGAGGAACGCCTCCGGCCCGAACAGCACCGCGATGCCGGCCAGACCGACGGCGATGCCGGCGATGTTGCGCGGCGTCGGATAGTCGCCCCAGAACACCGCATAGAGCGCCGTGATCAGCGGCACCAGCGCCATGGTGGTCGCGGTCACCGAGGAATCGACATGCGATACCGAGATCGCGATCAGGGTGAGCGGCGCCCCATTGGCGGCGAGCCCGACCAGCGCGAAGGCGGCGAGGTCGCGCCTGGACAGCGGCAGCCTCTTGCCGTTGATCCGCATCAGCAGCAGCATGGCGGCCGTCGCGATCAGCGTGCGGGCGGCGATGAGCGTGAAAGGCGGCACGCTGCCGACCGCGATCTTGGTGAACATGTAGGAGGTGCCCCAGGCCAGGCTGAGGGCGGCGAGCAACGCATATTCCACCGCTCCCGGCGCGGGCGCACGGGTGGGCCCGTTCGTGCTGGACATGGGTCGGCTTCCTCCGCTATAAAAACGAACATCTGTTAGATTTTTGCTGAAAGTCAAGGCGAGATTGGCGGTTGCCTTGCCGGGAGGACACATGGCGAGACGAATTCTGGTAACGGGCGCGACCGGCACGGTCGGCGGCGCCGTCATGCGCGCGCTCGCCGCCGATGCTGCTGGCGGTATGGAGCTTTTCGGCGCAGCGCGCAGCGACAGGAGCGCCGACGCGTTGCGCGCCGGAGGCTTCTCTCCCGTCGCGTTCGACTACGACCGGCCGAAGACGATGCGCCCGGCGCTCGAGGGCGTCGACGCGGTCTTTCTCGCCACCGGCTACACGGTCGACATGCTGGTGCATTCGAAGCGCTTGCTCGATGCAGCGAAGGCCGAAGGCGTTCGCCACATCGTGCATCTCGGCGCCCTTGCCGCCGACGACACGCCGTACGCTCATTTCGCCTGGCACCAGATGATCGAGCGCACGACAGAGGCGATGGGCTTCTCGTGGACTCATCTCAGGCCCAATTTCTTCATCGATACGGTGTGGGCGGGCCTGCGCCATCGTCCGGACCGGCTGACGCATTTCGTCGGCGACCGGACCGTCTCATGGATCGCTTCGGATGACATGGCCGCAGTCGCCGCCGCGGCGTTGCGCGATCCCGCCGGCCATGCCGGCAAGACCTATCCGCTCGCCGTCGAGGCGATGAGCTTCGGCGAACTCGCCACCCTCCTGTCGGAGGTCACCGGGCGGGCCGTCGAATACCGCCCGCGCCCGGCTGTCGATCTCCTGCCGATCCTGCTCAAGCAGGGCATGGAGCCAACCTACGCCACCAGCCTCGCCGAAGGCGTCGCGGCGACCGAAGCCGGCGATATGCCGCTTTCGGACGCCGTGTTCGACACGGTGGAGAAGGTCACCGGCCGCAAGCCGGTCACCTGGCGCGACTATGCGACGGCGCGGCTGGCTGAACTCGGCTGAGACAGGCGCACAACTGAACGGTCAAAGGACCGGCCGGAGCCGGCATGCGCGCGCCGTCAAAACGCTTGATCCTGGTCAATCGTCTGCTGGTCGTTCCCTGCTAGCCTCCGGCTCGACTGGCGCGGTGCGCCGGCAGATGAGGAGGACGCCATGACCATCCACGAGCCGACCAGCCTGGTCCAGGGACTGCTTGCCAAATGGCGCGAGCACCGCTCGGCCCGCGCCGCGATCGACGAATTGGCGGCCTGCGATCCGGAAGTCCTTGCCGAGGTCTCGCGCGACATCCAGATCAGCGTCGAGGACCTCAGGGAGATCACGGCCAAGGGCGCCGGCGCCGACCGGCTGATGGCGCGCATGATGGCCGCCTACGGCATCGATGCCGACGATTTGCGCCTCGAGGCGCCGTCGCTGTTGCGCGACGTCGCAGTGCTGTGTTCGAAATGCGAAGCCAAAGGGCGCTGCGCGCGCGAACTCGACGCCGGAACCGCCGCCGCCCACGCGCACGAGTTTTGTCCGAACGCCGAGACGTTCGACTCGCTTCGCTGATGCGGCGTCGCCTCGCCGAAGCCGGTTAGGGCAAGCCCCTGCCCTAAAGCGTCCGCCCGATCAGTTCCTTCATGATCTCGTTCGTGCCGGCATAGATGCGCTGGACGCGGGCGTCGGCATAGGCGCGCGTGATCGGGTATTCCCACATGAAGCCGTATCCGCCATGCAGCTGCAGCAGTTCGTCGAGCACCTTGCCCTGCATCTCGCTGGTCCACAGCTTCACCATGGCCGCCGTGGTGGTGTCGAGCTTGCCCTCCAGCACGAGTTCCAGGCAGCGGTCGAGAAAGACGCGGCCGACCTGCACCTCGGTCTTCATCTCGGCCAGCTTGAAGCGCGAGTTCTGGAAGTCGATGATCGACTTGCCGAAGGCCTTGCGGTTCTTGGTGTATTCGATGGTCCATTCCAGCGCCGCCTCGCAGCACGAGATCGCCTGGATGCCGACATGCATGCGCTCCCAGGCGAGCTCCTGCATCATGTAGCCGAAACCCTTGCCCTCGCCGCCGATCAGATTGGTCGCCGGCACGCGCACGTCGTTGAAGAAGAGCTCCGACGTATCCTGCGCCTTGGTGCCGAGCTTCTTCAGCCGGCGGCCGCGCTGGAAGCCCGGCCGGTCGGCCTCGACCATCACCAGGCTGATGCCCTTGGCGCCCTCGGTCCGGTCGGTCTTGCAGGCGACGAGAAAGAGATCCGCCGTCTGGCCGTTTGTGATGAAGGTCTTCTGGCCGGAGACGATGTAGTCGTCGCCGTCGCGGATCGCCGTGGTGCGGATCGCCTGCAGGTCCGAGCCGCCGCCGGGTTCCGTCATGGCGATGCCGGCGATGTAGTCGCCGGTCGTCATCTTGGGCAGCCAGGCGAGCTTCTGCTCCGTGGTGCCGTAGTGGTGGATGTAGGGCGCGACGATGTCGGAATGCAGCGCGAAGCCGAGCCCGGTCAGGTTCAGCCGCGCCTGCTCCTCCATCAGGATGATCGAATACCGCCGGTCGGCGCCGACGCCGCCCCATTCCTCGGGGATCGCCGCGCACAGGAAGCCCTGCTCGCCGGCCTTCTTCCACGCCCAGCGCGGCACCTCGCCCTTTT
>JAUYMV010000490.1 GCA_030698645.1 Mesorhizobium sp. | reverse complement strand
GCCGCCCGAGCTTTGCTTCGATATGGGACTTGTCTTGCACGAGCTTGCGACAAACTCGGCGAAATACGGCACACTTGGCAGGGAGGAGGGCGCGATCAGTGTGAAGTGGACTTTTCTACCTCGCCCGGACGGATCGACCGTTTTCTGTTTCGACTGGGACGATCCGCTGTCGACTTACGCGGAGCCGACAAAGGGCGGCGGGTTCGGTTCGAAGCTGATCGGCGCGCTGGTCGAACGGAAATGGAACGGCACAGTCACCATCGCGCAGACGTCCAATTTCAGGATATCGATGGAAGTTCCGCTCGACCCGGGCCGCGTCTTTGCTGCGCGATAGAGGCCTTAGCTCAAAGCAGCTTGGCGATCGCCTTGCCGGCTTTGATGAAGGCGAGAGGGTTGAGCGCCTTGCCGTTGCGGCGCACTTCGTAGTGTAGGTGCGGGCCGGTCGACCGGCCTGTCGTGCCCACATTTCCGATCGCCGCGCCGGCCGTCACCACATCGCCCGGTTGCACGTTGATGGCGCTCAGATGCGCATATCGTGTGCTCAGCCCGTCGCCATGATCGATCTCGATCATCCGGCCATATCCGCCGTTCCAGCCGGCGGTGACGACGGTACCTCTGCCGGCTGCACGCACCGCGCTCCCCGATGCCGCGCGGAAATCCAGACCGGCGTGCAAAGCCGGAGTGCCGAGCAGCGGATCGCGGCGGACACCGAAGCCGCTCGATACCTGCCTGCCGGGCGCCGGATTGGCGATCGGCAAGCGCCGCGCCGCGCTCTTGACCGTATCGAGCTTGGCCAGCGCTTCGTCCAGTTCCTCGACCACGGCGTCGAATTTCACGTCCGGGCCGACCGCGATCAGCGGGCCGCCGACGTCGTCCTCGCCAAAATGGTCTGCCGCTGCGAGGCCGGCATCGGCGAGGGCGTCCGATATCGCTTCGGCGGTCTGGTAGGCATCCTCGGTGAGGCTGCGCAGCCGTGTCAGCTGGTCGGTCTCGATCGAGCGAAGCGACTGGTTGATAGCGACGAACAGCTTGTCGGCGCGGTCGGCCGACGAGAGCTGCTGGGCGCCGCGGCTTT
>JAUYMV010000488.1 GCA_030698645.1 Mesorhizobium sp. | reverse complement strand
AAGCGGAAATTGCCTGTAAACAAAATTAATGAATTCAAATATTTCCTTATTGAATCGGTGAACTGTGTCTAGATATACTGGAACGTTATCAACATTCGTTCGGCGCGAATTCAACGCTGAAAACACGCCTTGAGACGGGTCCTCGGCCGTAATGAACGGAACCCCGCCTTTGGTTCGACCGAGTAGCTCCAGGGCAGCCCGCTCTTGGGGGTCAAACAATTGCAATTCGTCCACGAGTATATAGTCATATCCCTCAGTTTCTCGCTTCATTCGCCATGTGAAGGTCTCCAGCACTCGAATAGAGTCGAGAATCATCTGGTCGGTTGTAATCGCTCCACGGTCCACCAAATCCCCTATGAATAACTTATACACTGCGATTACGAATCCTCGGTCGGCTAGCAAAAGAAACGGAGGCATCCACTCCTCCCGGGTTCCACTCATATAATCTCGAATGGACTCTTGATCATCTGGAGCTACGCCTGACGCGGTAAGCACACCTGATATTTCGTCGTAAAGATTTATAACGAGTTCAAGTCTGATTCGGCTGTCCGGCGATGCGGATAGACCGTCTTTAATCCAACCTGAAACGTTCGGATGCGAGCTGACATCAATTCTATGCAACACTTTTGCTATAATCTCAAAAGACTTTAACCTGCCCTCACTAGAATCGTCGCCGACCACATCAGTCTTTCTTTGGCCGATGTGACCGACGTGTAACTCAAGCAGAGACAGTAAAGGAAATACGGTGATGCCGTCAGGCGAAATGCCTCCATTCAAAGAATTAAGGACCCCATCAATCCTCTCAGACATTGCCCAGCTATGCGTCGCGATAAGAATCCTCTGGCCTTGAGCAATCACGTCGTCGCGCCTGGATATCTGCAATGCTCTCATGCAAAGTGAAAGCGTTTTTCCCGATCCGGCCGGCCCGACAATTCTGATCGACGCGCTTGGCGCACCAGTCAGGATCTCGCTCTGCGGAGCGCTCAAGTGCCGCAGCCATTCCTCATAGGTGCGGCCAGCAACTACCGATCCACTCCCGATTGCTTGTAGGTCTACTTCTTGGGCCATAGACGCATTGTCGCGGACGTCTACCACCTTCAATCTAACCGATAAGAACTCCTCAATTTGGTTGGCGAACTCGATTGGCCATTCGGCCGGCGCGAATCGCTTTAGGTCAACTTCCGTGCCATCTGATGATAGAAAGTCGAAGCGAGCGCACCGCAGTTGTCCATTTATATCTGCTACCCAGCGAACATTGGAATACTCTCGGGGGAGTGCGAAGAAAGCCAGTAAATTTCTGTAGTGATATTCTGACCACTGACGCGGAAGGTGTACTGGCGGCGACGCCAGCCCCTTAACGACGCGAGCAATACGCCGAAATATTTCGGCCGGGCTAACGCCTTCGCCGGCAAGTTGTTCGATCCACCTAATTCCAACGAGAGCAAAAAATGGATTCTTTGGTTCTACCGTAACCCGAAAACCGACAATATTGTCGGCGACATGCACTTCATGCACAGCACGGCCGACGTTCGGTAAAGAAGTCTCGGAGGAAAATGATGCCGACGTCAGCGCCGCATCCATCGCTGCTTCTGTCAAAAGCGCGTATTTTTTCATGCCAAATTTTCCTCAACCGTAAAGCTTATGCAGTCGACAAAATCCGGAAGTCCTATGTCAGCAAAAACCTGGGCCATCAATTGGGTCAGTCGGTACCTATAGGGGGAATCGAGCCGCGCGATTCGCTCACCTTTGCGATAGCTCACGTCGGATGTTTTCAGCGCTATGTCAGAAACAGAAACCTGCCAAATGTGGCGAACCCAAGCGATACGTCCGCTAACGCCCAGCTCTGACGCATCCGGCAAAATCATTAAGTCCCCTCGGCTTCGTATTTGGTCCACGAAGCTAGACGGCTTCTTCGGAGAAACTTTCATTTCCGTGATCAATAGTTTGTACTCTGAAATGGACATCATATTCACAGTTGAAAGCGCAAACTGAGCTGCGATTTGCCAGGCCGTTACCTCCGCTTTCTCGTCATGCATCGCTGCTTCACGAAGAAGTGCCATCTTTGTATCCCAAGATTGCGACAATTCGATTGAAATAGAGC
Source organism: Mesorhizobium sp. (assembly GCA_030698645.1). Classification (GTDB taxonomy): domain Bacteria; phylum Pseudomonadota; class Alphaproteobacteria; order Rhizobiales; family Rhizobiaceae; genus Mesorhizobium_A. The sequence goes on along the minus strand of JAUYMV010000488.1, from coordinate 3,359 downwards.
GAAATGCAAAAGTTTCTATTTGATCTCTTAATCTATCACAATGCTCAGGGATGAGATAATTCTCAAGTATATCTCTAGAGGAGACCACAGGTACGAGAGTTATGACCTGCGCGTGCTTTCCATTTTTAATATCACAATCTGCCGTGACGACCAGCCCAAGCGATCGAAGAGGGTCTATTGATCCATCGAATCGTATCAAATCGCCTTGCCTAAGCGTAGCGTTCGGCACCACCGCCTCATCAAGGACCCAGCCTAGCCGCGGGTTCGACAGTTCGTTGCTGTGCAGGTGACCATCCCCTAATGTAGACCCAAATCGAATATGGGGGTTCTAGCAATGATTTTACTCCAGCGGTAGTTAGCGCCGCTGATAGAGAGTGTTTGGGAGGCGCGTGGCGTAGGGAAGCCACCGTGCCCCACCTTGCCCGACGCCCCCATCCTTCTACTCTCTCCGCTTGAGCCACCCCACCCGAGTTCCCCCATGCGCTTTCTCGATTCCAACCATTGGCGGGCGATCACGCTGTCGGTCGCGGTCCTGCTCCTAGTCACGAGCCTCGGCCCGGGCGTGCGGCTCCTCATGATGATGACGTTGCAGCAGCGGCGGCTGTCGGAGGCTGCGAGCGGCAAGGTCAGCCCGGCGGTCGAGCGGCTGCACACGGGGAGCGCGAAACGCTGGTCGAAGGTCTATCAAGCGCTGGCGAAGTAGGTGGATGACCTGACACTCGGGTGACCTGAACCGGCGCTCGTCATCCTATGGCGGAGCAGGCCGGAGGCCGTCGCGGAGACCATAGGATCCATGCCGTGACCGGGCGGCCGGGCGCGTTGGAGTCGGTCTCCGGCGCCGCTGCGCATGTGTCGGCGTCACGGCATGGATCCCAGGGTCTGCGCGGGAGCTGCGCTCCGGCTCCGCCCTGGGATGACGAAGCGGGGGTTGCGCCGATCCACCCGGGGCGGGGCCCGCTGCTTCGCAGCGCCCGCCCGTTCGGTCGCTTTCATCGTGCCACCGGCACGACGAATTCGCCTACGGCGAACCGGACCCTCACCCTTGCGGGAGAAGGCAAGCCCCCTACCGCTCGAACCGCATCACCCAGTTCTTCTCCCACGTCTCCCCGCCGTCGGCCGACATCGACTGCTCCCAGACCGGGCTCGCGCCCGCCGTCCAGTCGAAGCGCACCTTCACCGGCTGGCCGCCCTCGACATCGTCGCCGAAGAAGGTGCCGCGGCCGTTGGCGAAGCGGCCGATGGTGGGCGGGAAGAGGCGGTGGGTCTTGGTGTCGCTCCAGTAGATCGACCAGAGTTCTGTCGCGGGATCGTAGAGCCGGAGCGTCATGCCGGTGAAACCCCTGGCCGGCACGAACATCTGCTCGAGATTGCCGCCGTGAGTGACCGGTTCGCGAATCGAATCGATCGTGCCGGCGGCAGGATCGAAGGTCGACGAACGCCGGAGAGTTGCCGGAGGCAACGGGGTCCCCGGCTGGGTCCCGTGAAGTGGCATCACCTTTTGGACGGTCGACGTGGCGGCAAAGATCTCCCAGTCGCCGGCGCCCTTCAGGCGCTCGGTCAGATATTCATTGGTGATGCGCCATTCGCCCACCAGGAAATCGAAATCGCCAAAGCCCTGCATGATGCCCTCCATCCCTGAGGCTTCTTACGACAGGGCTGCTGACAGGGAGGTGTCAGGAGAGAACGGACGGCGGCCAGCGTTCCCGCCATGCAGTGGCGCGGCCGGGCGAGGCGCGCCTTTCCTTCTCCCCTTGCGGGAGAAGGTGGCCGAGCCGAGCGCAGCGAGAGCGAGGTCGGATGAGGGGTGCTGGACGGGACGAGAGGGTGCGGGACAGGTGCTTTGAGCGGACATCCGGAAACTCCGCGCTCCACGCAACACCCCTCATCCGACCTCGCTTCGCTCGGCCACCTTCTCCCGCAAGGGGAGAAGGAACCGGGCGGCGGCCGGCGCCAGCGCGGCCGAAAAAATCCGCTTGACGCTGGGGGAGGCCGGCGCTATTCAACCGATCGGCTAATTAACCGAGAGGTTTAATAGGTGACGGCGACGGACCGGCTTTCGATGACGCTGTCGGCGCTTGCCGACCCGACGCGCCGGGCGATCCTGGCGCGGCTGGCCGAGGGCGAGCGCTCGGTGACGGAGCTGGCGGCGCCCTTCGAGATGAGCCTGCCGGCGGTGTCCAAGCATCTCAAGGTGCTGGAGCGCGCCGGGCTGATCGCGCGCGGGCGCGAGGCGCAGTGGCGACCGTGCCGGCTCGAGGCCGGGCCGCTGCGCGACGTAGCCGGCTTCGTCGAAACCTACCGGCAGTTCTGGGACTCCAGCCTCGACCGGCTCGAGGATTATCTGGCCCGACTGCAGCAGGGAGATCCCGATGGCGGCCGTCACTGAATTCGTCCCGCTCGATCTGCCGGAGCTGAGCTTCATCCGCATGCTCGACGCGCCGCGCGAGTTGGTGTTTCGCGCCTGGACGAGTGCTGCCTGCGTCGCCGCCTGGTGGGGGCCGCACGGCTTCTCGATTCCGCTCTGCGAGGTCGATCCCAGGCCGGGCGGCCGCTTCGCCGTCCACATGCGCGGCCCCGACGGCACGCTCTATCCGGGCGGCGGCGTGTTTCTGGAAATCGCCGCGCCGGAACTGCTGGCCTTCACCAGCACGCTTACGGGCGGCAACGGCCGCGTGCTGATCGACGCGGTCAACACGGTCAGCTTCGAGGATCTCGGGCCGCGCACGAAGATGACGCTCGACGCGCGCGTCGTCAGCGCGGCGCGCCAGGCGGCCGGCAGCCTCGCCGGCATGGAGGAGGGCTGGACCCAGAGCCTCGAGCGGCTGGCGGCGATCGTCAAGGCCGCCGGCGCCGCGCCGCGCCAGCCGCCAGCCGTGCCATCCTATGCGCGGCGGAGCTGAGACGGACGAACATAGACCAGGGAGACCAGAATGAGGAAAGTCATCGCCGCGACCTTCGTGTCGCTCGACGGAGTCATGCAGGCGCCGGGCGGGCCGGAGGAAGACCCGATCGGCGGCTTCGAGTGGGGCGGCTGGACGTTCACCTACTGGGACCAGGCGGTGGACGAGGCGATGGACGAAACATTTTCGAGACCGTTCGACCTGCTGCTCGGACGCAAGACCTATGAGATCTTCGCCGCGCACTGGCCCCATGTCGGGGCCGACGACCCGGTCGGCAAGGCGTTCAACGCCGTGACCAAATATGTCGCCACCACGTCGGACGCGCCGCTCGACTGGGTCAACTCGGTCAGGCTGCAGGGCGACGCCGGCGAGGCCGTGGCGCGGCTGAAGCGCGAGGACGGGCCGGACCTCCTGCTGCAGGGCAGCGGCGACTTCATCCAGACGCTGCTGGCGCGCGAT
>JAUYMV010000486.1 GCA_030698645.1 Mesorhizobium sp. | reverse complement strand
GTCGCGCGCCGGCATGCGGCCGGGCGACGTGGTGCTGGCCATGAACGGGTCGCCGATCGAGCATGTCGATGCGCTCGGCTATCGGCTCGCGACGCAGCCGATCGGAACGGAAATCACCCTCAACATCCTGCGGCAGGGCGAAAAGCGCGACGTCAAGGTGACGCTCGAGCGCGCGCCGGAAGGTGCGGCGAACCGCGAGATCGTCATCGAGGGCCGCAGCCCGTTTGCCGGCGCCAAGGTCATCGACCTGTCGCCGCGCAGCGCCGACCGGCTGGGCATGCCGAGCAATCTGAAGGGCGTCGCCGTGATGGAGGTCGCGCGCAATTCGACCGCCGAGGGCATCGGGCTGCAGCCGCGCGATATCGTGCGCGTGGTCAACGGCCAGGAGATCGATACGGCCGAGACGCTCGCCGCCGCCGCCGCCCAGCGCACCCGGCTGTGGCGCTTCACCGTCGAGCGCGACGGACGGTTGATGACGCAGGTGCTGCGCTACTGAGATGGCCGATCTGTTCGCAACCGACACCGCCGGGCGCGCCGATCGGGGACGGCCGCTGGCCGACCGGCTGCGCCCGGCGCGGCTGGAGGAGGTCGTCGGCCAGGAGCACCTGACCGGCGAGGACGGCGCGCTGACGCGGATGATCCGCTCCGGCTCGCTCGGCTCGATGATCTTCTGGGGCCCGCCCGGCACGGGCAAGACGACGGTGGCGCGCCTGCTCGCCGGCCAGACCGATCTCGCCTTTGAACAGATCTCGGCGGTCTTTTCGGGCGTCGCCGACCTGAAGAAGGTCTTTGAGTCGGCGAAGCTGCGCCGCGCCAACGGCCGCCAGACGCTGCTCTTCGTCGACGAGATCCACCGCTTCAACCGCGCCCAGCAGGACTCCTTCCTGCCCGTCATGGAAGACGGCACCGTGGTGCTGGTCGGCGCGACGACGGAGAACCCGTCCTTCGAACTGAATGCCGCGCTTCTCTCCCGCGCGCGCGTGCTGACGTTCCGCGCGCACAGCGAGGAGAGCATCGGACAACTGCTCGAGAAGGCGGAGGCCGAGGAGGGCAGGGCGCTGCCGCTCGACGCGACCGCCCGCGCGGTCCTCGTGCGCATGAGCGATGGCGACGGCCGCGCGGCGCTGACGCTCGCCGAAGAAGTCTGGCGCGCCGCCAGGCAAGGCGAGATGTTCGACGCGGAAGCCCTGCAGAATATCGTCCAGCGCCGCGCGCCGGTCTACGACAAGGGGCAGGACGGCCACTACAATCTGATCTCGGCGCTGCACAAGGCGGTGCGCGGCTCCGATCCGGACGCCGCACTCTATTATCTGGCGCGCATGTTCGATGCCGGCGAGGACCCGCTCTATCTCGGCCGCCGCCTGGTGCGCATGGCGTCGGAAGACATCGGGCTGGCCGACCCGCAAGCGCTGGTGATCGCCAACGCCGCCAAGGACGCCTACGATTATCTGGGTTCCCCCGAGGGCGAACTCGCCTTTGCGCAGGCCTGCGTTTACCTGGCGACGGCGCCGAAATCGAACGCGGTCTATGTCGCCTTCAAGGCGGCGACGCGGGCGGCCAAGGAGCACGGCTCGCTGCTGCCGCCCAAGCACATCCTCAATGCGCCGACCAGGCTGATGAAGGACGAGGACTACGGCGCCGGCTACCGTTACGACCATGACGAGCCGGACGCCTTCTCCGGCCAGGACTACTTTCCGGAAAAGATGGGCCGCCAGACCTTCTACGACCCGCCGGACCGTGGCTTCGAGCGCGACATCCGCAAGCGCCTGGAGTTCTGGGACAAGATCAGGCGGCAACGCCAGTCCGGTATCTGACCGCGCGTTAGAATCCGAGCCACGTCTCAAATAGGCGGCGTCAATCGAAGAGTTTGTTTATCAATGAGATGTAGCGTCAGACCATAGCGGTTCGGGGGTTCACGCGTAGCGACGTAGCATAGAGGCGCCGTATGAACACCCATTGGCAGGAACTGCTGGCCAATTTCGCTGTAGTGGTGCTGTTTGTTTCGGCGTGGACCCAGGCCTGCGGGTGGGTCGAGAACCGGGCACCCGGTTCGCGTTCCATTATGGTCGGCCTGATGATGGGCGCCGGTTCGGCTGTTCTCATGCAGATCCCCGTCGAACTGACACCGGGACGGATCGTCGACCTGCGCTCCACATTGATCGCGGTTTCGGGGTTTTTCGGCGGGCCTCTGAGCGGCCTGATCACCGCCGTCATCGCCAGCGCCGCTCGCATCGCCAGCGGCGGTTCGGGTGTCTGGCCCGGAATCGTGGGCATTACGGTTACCACGGTCATCGGCATTTCCGGAAATCGGCTCCTGCGCGGCAGGCAGCCAAGGCCGGCCGACCTGATACTGCTGAGCGCTGCAACGGTCGTCGGTGCGCTGTCCGGCTTCTTTGTGTCGGGCTCCTCGCAATGGAAGGAGTCGCTCCCCGAGATCGGCGTGCAGCTCTCCGTCATGGTCATGATTTCGACATTGGTCGTCAGTTTCATGATCCACCAGGACGCCTCGCGCAGATTGGTCACAAGGGCCAACCACACCTATCGCGCGATTATCGAAGCCCTGCCCGACAGCCTCAACGCCAAGGACCGCGAGGGACGCTTTCTCGCGGCGAATCCGGCCACGGCGAAGCTCATGCGCGCGGAAAACGCGAGCGATCTGATCGGCAAGACGGATTTCGCGTTCTATCCAGCGAAGACCGCCGACACATTCAGGGCCGACGAGATCGCCGTCCTCGCTGCGGGAAGCTCCCGTATCTTCGAACAGGAGATCACCCGTCTCGACGGCGAGAAAGTGTGGTTGTCGACGCTGAAGACGCCGCTCCTCGACGAGAGCGGTGCAATCGTCGGACTAATCACCCACAACCGCGACGTGACCAACCAGAAACGTCTCGAAGTCGACCTGGCGGAAACGCAGTCCCGGTTGTCGATCGCGCTGACGCATATGGCGGATGCGCTCGTGATGTTCGACCCGAACGGGCGGCTGATCTTCAGCAACGCCCAATATGATGCGTTGTTTTCGGATATGAGCGAAGTCCGGGCGCCGGGCGTCAACGTCAGGGAGATCCTGCGCGCCTCCGCCGACCGCGGCGAAGAAACCGGCATTCCGGCCGCAAAGATAGAGACCTGGCTCGAAACGTTTCGTTCGGGCGCTCAGGTCGACACCGATCGCGAAATCCGCATCGCCGACGGCCGGTGGCTGCACGTGCGGACGCGCTCGACGCTGGACGGCGGCATTCTGGCCGTGCTGTCGGACATCTCGGCGCGCAAGGTCGCCGAGCAAGCGTTGTCCGAACTGAACGCGCGTCTCGAGGTGCTGGCGATGACCGACGGCCTGACGGGACTGCTGAACCGCCGGGCCTTCGACCAGACGCTGCGTGACGAATATGCAAGGTGCCAGCGCAACGACGAGCCGCTCAGCCTGCTCATGATCGACGTCGACATGTTCAAGGCGTTCAACGATTCCTACGGCCATCCCGCCGGCGACAGATGCCTGCGCAGCATCAGCGAGTGCCTGGTGAAAACGCTGAAACGGGCGGTCGACAAGTCGGCGCGCTATGGCGGCGAGGAGCTTGCCGTGATCCTGCCCGCCACGTCGTTCGAGGGCGCATGGCATGTCGCCGAAACCCTCCGCCTCGCCGTCCATGCGCTGGCCATCCCGCACAGCCACAGCAAGTCGAAGATCGTGACCATCAGCATCGGCGTGTCGTCGGTCAAGCCGGCCACGGAGCAGATCGGCGTGCAGGAACTCGTCGGCCGCGCCGACGAGGCGCTCTACGACGCCAAGGCGGCGGGCAGGGACTGCGTGCGCCGGTGGCGACCGACGTCCGGGCGCGACGCCGCGCGCGAAGTGGCCCGCGTCTCGGATCGCCGTCACGCCGGCTGACGCGCGATCGGACGCATCGTCCCGCCCGCCGGCCCCGTCGCATACCGATACCGGCAGGCGCCGCGGGCCGCGCGCTGGCAGCGCCGCAGGATTGAGGCTCGCAAGACGCCGCGCCTGATGCTATTGCCCCGGTCTTAACGGGAAGACCGATCGAATGGCAGGCGTCGAACAGATCAAGGTGGAAGACGGCGAGACGGGCATGCGCCTCGACCGCTGGTTCAAGACGCATTTTCCGGGGCTCGGCTTCGGCCACCTGCAGAAATTGCTGCGCTCCGGCCAGATCCGCGTCGACGGCGGCCGCGTCAAGGCCGACACGCGCGTCGAACCCGGCCAGATGATCCGTGTCCCGCCGCTCGACATCGACCGCAAGGAAGGCGGACCGCTCACCGCCAAGACCATTCGCGGCCAGGACGACGGCGACGTGCTGCGCCAGATGCTGCTCTACGAGGACGACAAGGTCTTCGTCTTCAACAAGCCGGCCGGCCTCGCCGTGCAGGGCGGCTCGGGCGTCGTGCGCCATGTCGACGACATGCTGGAGGCCTGGCGCAGCAAGAAGGGCGAGAAGCCGCGCCTCGTCCACCGGCTCGACCGCGACACGGCGGGCGTTCTCGTCGTGGCGCGCACGCGGCTGGCGGCGATGAAGCTCGCCGAGGCGTTCCGCGCGCGGGAAACCAAGAAAACCTACTGGGCGCTGGTCAAGGGCGTGCCGCCCAAGAACGAGGACAAGATCTCGTCCTGGCTGATCAAGGAGCAGACGCCGGACGGCGACCGCATGCGCGTCGCCAAGCATGGCGAAAAGGGCGCCGACCACGCCGTCACCTATTACCGCGTCATCGAGAAGGCGGCGCAGACGCTGTCGTGGCTCGAGATGGAACCCTATACCGGTCGGACGCACCAGTTGCGCGTCCATGCCGCCTCGATCGGCTGCCCGATCATCGGCGATCCGAAGTATTTCGAAGCCGACACCAATTGGGATTTCCCGGGCGGCATGCAGGACCGGCTGCATCTGCTGGCCAGGCGGATCATCATTCCGCACCCCGACAAGGGGCTCATCGACGTGACGGCGCCGATGCCGCCGCACATGGTGCAGAGCTGGAACCTCCTCGGCCTCGAGGAATCGACCGCCGGGGACTGACGGGACTGGTCGCGGCTGCGACCGAAGAGTGAGACCGATGCGATGCGCTACATCCTGAACGACCTCGACTACGACCAATATCTGTCCGACCCGGACCCGGTGCGACGGGCGCAGATCCAGATGCGCACGCATCTGCCGAAGCGCTTCTACGAGCAGGCGGGCGTCGGAGAAGTAGACGGAGCATACGCCGTGCTGCTTGACGGCAAGCCGGTGCGCACGCCGGGCAAGGCGCTGCTGGCGCTGCCGACCGAACGCGCCGCCGCGCTCGTCGCCGCCGAATTCGCGGCGCAGGAGACGGAGATCAATCCGGTGAAGATGCCGGTGCTGCGGCTGGCCAACACCGCCATCGACGGTGTCGCCGCCGATCCGCAGGCGGTGCTGGAAGACATATTGCGCTTCGCCTCGTCCGACCTGCTGTTCTACCGCGCCGACGCGCCCGAAAAACTGGTCGAGCGCCAGGCCGAGGCCTGGGACCCGGTGCTGGACTGGGTCCGCACGGCGATCGGCGCGCGCTTCATCCTGGCCGAGGGCGTCATCCATGTGCAGCAGCCGCGCGAGTCGATCGGCGCGGTCGGCATCCACCTACAGCGGCGCGCCGACCCGCTGCGGCTTGCCGCCGTCCACGTCATGACGTCGCTGACGGGCTCAGCCCTGCTGGCGATCGCGGTGGAGGCCGGCGCTATCGATGCCGAGACGGCGTGGAAGGCTGCCCATGTCGACGAGGACTGGCAGGTCGAGCAGTGGGGTCCGGACGCCGAGGCCGAGGCGCGCCAGGCCG
>JAUYMV010000475.1 GCA_030698645.1 Mesorhizobium sp. | reverse complement strand
CGACAAGGCCGACATCGTCAGCGCCGAGATGAAGGGCAGCGAATCGCATGTCACCCTGCGCATCGTCAGCGAGCTGATTTCGGCGACGCGCGACAATGCCGGCACCGTCATCGACGGCGACCCGGAGACGGTCGCCGAGGTCAAGGACGTCTGGACCTTCGCGCGCGACACCAAATCGCGCGATCCGAACTGGAAGCTGGTGGCGACCGAAGCCGAAGACTGATTCCTCGCCGGGAGCCGGGCGGTGTCGATTTCTTCCGTTTTCCGGCCCGTCTCGTTCGACAGCCTTGCCGGCTGGCCGGACGACGACCATGCGGCGGCCTTCGCGGCCTTCGTCCGCTCGGCCTGGCGCATCCTCGAAAGACCCTACCGGACCGGCAGTCTGGGCGTCGACTGCGCGGCGTTCGAGCCGGCATGCGCCGAAGCGCGCGGCCTGACGGACGTTTCGGCTGCCGCCGCCCGCGCCTTCTTCGAGCGCCACTTCCTGCCATTCCGCGTGACTCCGACGGAAGGCGCGCCGCATGGTTTCGTCACCGGTTTTTACGAGCCGCAGGCGGATGCCTCGCCTGCGCGCACCCACCGCTTTCGCTTCCCGCTCTATGCCCGGCCCGGGGATCTGATCGACATCGACGACAGCAACCGGCCACCTGGGTTCGATCCCTATCTGGCCTTCGGACGCGCGACGCCGGCTGGCATCGTCGAATATGACGACCGCGCCGCGATCGAGCGGGGATCGCTCGCCGGCCGGGGTCTCGAGATCGCCTGGCTGGCCGACAAGGTCGACGTTTTCTTCATCCATGTTCAGGGCGCGGCGCGGCTGCGCATGCCGGACGGCACGTTGCGCCGCGTCACCTACGCCGCGAAGAGCGGCCAGCGCTTTTCCGGGCCAGGCCGTCACCTGGCCGATATCGGCGAGATTCCGCTTGGCGACGTGACCATGCAGTCGATCCGCGCCTGGCTTGCGAACCATCCGGACCGCGCCGACGAGGTTCTCAGGAAAAACCGCTCCTTCATCTTTTTCCGCGACGCGCCGGTCGATGATCCCGCGCTTGGACCCGTGGCCGCGGCCAAGGTGCCGCTGACGCCCGGCCGGTCGATGGCCGTCGACCGCCTGCTGCACACGTTCGGCACGCCCTTCTTCATCGACGCGCCGGGCCTCGCCGCCTTCGGCGGAGCGCCGTTCCGTCGCCTGATGATCGCCCAGGACACCGGATCGGCGATCGTCGGCCCCGCGCGGGGCGACCTCTTCGCCGGGTCGGGCGACGCGGCCGGCGCGATTGCCGGTGTCGTCAAGCATCCGGCCGACTTCCACGCGCTGCTGCCACGCGCATTGGCCGGAGGGCGGCGATGAAGGGCGGCAAGACGCGCGACCTGACCAGCGACGAACGCATCCTGTGGAACCTCGTCGCAAGGTCGGCCAGGCCGCTCAAGGGCAAGGCCCACCCGGTCGACGATTCGCCGAAGCCGCCGGAGATAAAACCGGAAGCGCCCACGAAGCCGTCGTCGACCGCTAGGCCCGGCGCTGCCGCTCCGCCCGCGCCGGCGCGCAGCCAGATCCACCATCTCGACCGCACGACGCAGCAAAAGCTCTCCAGGGGAAAACTGACGCTCGAAGCGCGCATCGACCTGCACGGGTTGCGCCAGGACGAGGCCTACGGCTTCCTGCTCTCCTTCCTGCAGCGCGCGCATCTGAGCGGTGTGCGCTACGTGCTGGTGATCACGGGCAAGGGCTCGTCGTCGGCGAGCGACGGCGTACTGAAGCGCGGCGTGCCGTCCTGGTTCGCGACGCCGGCCTTCCGCGGCCTGGTTTCGGGCTATGAGGATGCCTCGCGCAATCATGGCGGCGCCGGCGCGCTCTATGTGCGGCTGCGCCGCCTGCCGGCGTCGGCGCCGTGACGCCGTTCGGCGAAAAGCTGCGCCGGCTGCGCCGCGAGCGCGGCGTGTCGCAAAAGGACATGGCGGCGGCGATCGGCGTCAGCGCGGCCTATCTCTCCGCGCTCGAGCACGGCCGGCGCGGCCAGCCGACCTGGGTGACGGTGCAGAAGATCATCGGCTATTTCAACATCATCTGGGACGAGGCGGAGGATCTGCAGCGGCTGGCCGAAAGCTCGCATCCGCGCGCCGTCATCGACACGTCCGGCCTGTCGCCCCGCGCTACCGAGCTCGCCAACCTGCTGGCTGAGCGGATCGGCAGGCTGGGCGAGGACGAACTGGAGCAGATCATCGCCCTTCTGCGGCCGGCGCGGCCGGGCGGATGAACGAGGCGAACAACCGACCATCCTGGCGCTGACAGTCATGGTTGGCCGCGCCATTTCCGGCTGGGGAATGCGGAAGGCTACGCATTGACCCAGAGGCGTCGGAAAGCGGCTCCCCACAGAGTCCCGGGGCGAATCACGCTTGCCCGTCAGAAGTATTCCCACCCGTTGTCTGATTGTCGCCAGGCGCTGCCGATGCGGCAATCTTCCCCTCGACCGACATCGCCAGCCTGCCCAGCAGCTCGCCCAGCTGCCGGCGGTCGTCCTCGGTCAATCCATCGAGCAGGCCGGCCTCAATGGTCATGTCTTCGCGAAACGCCGCCTCCGCGATCCGCTTACCCTCATCGGTGAGCTGCACAGGCAGACTGCGCGCATCCCTACTGTCGGCCGGCCGTGAGATGAGCCGAGCCCGCTGCAGGCGACCCAGCCGGTCGGTCAGGCCGCCGGAAGATATCATCATCGAGGAGAACAATTCGGTCGGGCGCAGCCGATAGGGCGGACCTGACCGCAGAAGAGTCGCCAACGTATCGAATTCGCCACTGTCCAGGCCATGGCGGGCAAAGACGGCCTCGATCGACGGACGCACCGCCAGAGTGATCCATCGGGCCCGACCGAGCACCGCCATGCCGCTCGTATCGACATCCGGGAGTTCGCTCGCCCATTGCCGCCGCCGCCGCCCGACACGGTCGCCGGCTTCGTCGATAAAATATGTTGACATCAAACTATTCCTGATTATCTTGACGTCAAGATAACGTTCCGAGGAGTTCGGTGCAAGGCGCGCATGAACCTTCGACCTCAAGAAAGGAGTGGGTTCATGAGCGAGATGACGATGGTCTGGTCCGGCCGCATTCTGTCGGCGCTTTTCGTGCTGTTCATGCTAGGCGCTTCGGTCGCCCCGAAGCTCGGCGGCATGGCGGTGGCTACCGACTCGATGCGGCAGCTCGGCTGGCCGGACGGCTATGTCGTGATGATCGGACTGATCGAGCTTGCCTGCGTGATTCTCTATGTGTTTCCCAAGACGAGCGTGCTCGGCGCCGTGCTGATGATGGGGCTGCTCGGCGGCGCGATGGCGACGCAGATCCGCGTTGGAAATCCACTGTTCAGCCACGTTCTGTTCAGCATCTATCTCGGCCTGTTCATGTGGGGCGGATTGTGGCTGCGCGATCCAGCGTTGCGCGCGCTGTTCCCCTGGCGCGTGGCGTAAGCCCGCCACCTGCGCAGCTTCTCCGAGGGGCTGACAGTCAGCCCCTCGCGTCGAACGTCGACTTTATCGGCAGATCAGCGCCGCTTAAAACAGCGCCTTTAGATCGGCGAGCTTCTCGTTGACCAGCCAGCCGTAGTAATTCTCCTCAGGCAGCTTCGGCGCCTCGCCGGCGGCCTTTCGGCGCGCGTTTTCGGCCTTCAGCGCATAGGCGCGGGCCTCCGGGTCGCCGACATTGTAGAGCGTCGCGGTGAGGCCCGGATTGCCGGAAATGTCGAAGCCGGCGATATCGCGATAGGCGTCGATCGAGGCCTTCAGCGTCGCCGCCACATAGGGCAGCGTCTGGTCGGGATCCATGATGGTGCGATAGACCGCCTGCGGATCGCGGAAATCGAGCTTCGGCAGGCCGGAGACCTGCGCCACCAGATCGCTCATCTGCAGCGCCGTCAGCGGATTGAGCTGTCCGATGCCGAAGGTCTGGCCGGCATAAAAGGGCTGGAAGAACACTGCGCTGAAGCGGTCGTTCGGAAAGCTTCGGCCGCCGACCGAACGGCCGCGGAACTCGGCGTTCCAGACCGCTTCCCGGCAGCTCCACAGCGCGTAGCTGCCGGTCTTGCCCGCGCAGGCCGAGAACTCCGGGCGCTGGATGAAGTCGCCGATGTTCTCGCCGGCATGCTCGAACGAGAAGCTGGAGCCGAGATAGGACACCGCCTTGACGTAGTAGGTCTGCAGGCGGTCATAGGCGTCGACATTGTAGGTGTGCTCGCCGACGATGGCGCCGGCCATGTGCAGCGGGTCGATGCCAAACTGGCGGGCGGCCTGGACGATCTTCTTGCGCAGGCCGACATCGTTGCTGAGCAGGGCGAGGACCTTGCGGTATTTCGCCTCGTAGCTGGTCTTCAGCGCTTTCGTGCGGGCCGCGGAGCCGCCCGGCACGCCGGGTTGCTCGACATGGCGGTTGCCCGCCGGGACCGGGGTCGCGGCCATGGCCTGCGAGCCCAGCAGGGCCGCGCACAGGAGCAATCCGAATCGATACAACATCTGCCGCCCAAGCCCGCGAGGCGCCGACGCCCCTTCGGCGCGGCAAACTAGAGAAGTCCGTTCGGGCGGACAAGCCGCCCGGGCACAAGCTTTACAGGATGAATCGCGACAAATCCGTGTTTTTTGCCAGATCGCCGACATGTTTGGCGACGAAGGCCGCATCGACCGTGACGCTGGTGCCGGATTTATCCGGCGCCTCGAACGAAACCTCGTCGAGCACGCGCTCCATCACGGTCTGCAGACGCCTGGCGCCGATGTTCTCGACCGTCGAATTGAGATCGACGGCGATGCCGGCCAGCTGGTCGATCGCGTCGTCCGTGAAATCCAGCGTCACGCCCTCGGTGGCGAGCAGCGCGATATACTGCTTGATCAGGCTCGCCTCCGGCTCGGTCAGGATGCGGCGGAAGTCGTCCTTGTCGAGCGCGCGCAATTCGACGCGGATCGGCAGGCGGCCTTGCAACTCGGGCAAGAGGTCGGACGGCTTGGCGACGTGGAAGGCGCCCGACGCGATGAATAATATGTGGTCGGTCTTGATCGGCCCGTATTTGGTGGCAACCGTCGTGCCCTCGACCAGCGGTAGCAGGTCGCGCTGCACCCCTTCGCGGCTGACGCCGGCGCCGACGCCGCCGTCGCGCGCGGCGATCTTGTCGATCTCGTCGAGGAAGACGATGCCGTCGTCCTGAGCCGACTGCAGCGCAAGCTGGACGACCTGGTCCTGGTCGAGCAGCTTGTCCGACTCGTCCTCGATCAGCAGGCCGTACGAATCCTTCACCGTCGTCCTGCGCGTCTTGGTGCGCTTGCCGCCCATCGCCTTCGACAGCATGTCGTTGATGTTGAGCACGCCGATATTGGCACCCGGCATGCCGGGAATCTCGAAGCCGGGCATGCCGCCGCCGCCCGAATCGGCGACCTCGACCTCGATTTCCTTGTCATCGAGTTCGTTGGCACGCAGCTTCTTGCGGAACGAATCGCGCGTCGCGGGGCTCGCGTTCTTGCCGACGAGCGCCTCGAGCACGCGCTCCTCGGCGTTCAGATGCGCGCGCGCCTTGACGTCCTCGCGCATCCGGTCGCGCACCAAGCCGATCGCCACCTCGACGAGGTCGCGGATGATCTGCTCGACGTCGCGGCCGACATAGCCGACCTCGGTGAACTTGGTCGCCTCGACCTTGATGAAGGGCGCGCCGGCGAGCCGCGCCAGGCGGCGCGCGATCTCGGTCTTGCCGACGCCGGTCGGCCCGATCATCAGGATGTTCTTCGGCATCACCTCTTCGCGCATCTGACCGGTCAGCTGCTGGCGGCGCCAGCGGTTGCGCAACGCCACCGCGACGGCGCGCTTGGCGTCCTTCTGGCCGACGATGTAGCGGTCAAGCTCGGAAACGATCTCGCGGGGGGAAAATGTGGTCATGCTTCTCTCGATTCGTCTGGTGCGTCGCGGGCCATCATGAGGGCCGGACCGTAGATGGATGTGCGGGTGTCGAAGGCCTGGAACCCGGCCTTCTCATAGGCGCGGATGGCGCGTAGATTGGACGGATCGGGGTCGATGATGACGCGCGGCGCGCCTTCTTCGAAAAGCTCCTCGACGAACTGACTGAGCATTGCCGAGCCGTGGCCCCGGCCAAGCATCTCGGCGTCGGCGATCGTGAGATCCACGCCGAGCGTTCCCGTCGGCTGGTCGGAATACGGATGGTCGTCCTCCAGGTGGGGATCGTAGCTCTGCAGATAGGCGATCGGCCTGCCGTCGAGCTCCACGATCAGCGGCTCGACCGAGATCGAGTCGATATGCTCGCGGATTTCCTCCATCCCGCGCCCGGGATCGCCCCACCATTCGCGCATGTGCGGCCGGCCGAGCCAATCCTCCAGCATCGGCAGATCGTCCTCGGTGACCGGCCGGAAGCCGTAGCTTGGCTTGCGGCTACGCGACATCGATGGTTTCGAGCGTGATCGAGCGATTGGTGAAGATGCAGATGTCGGCGGCGATCTCCATCGCCTTGCGGGCGATCGCCTCGGCATCGAGATCGGTGTCGATCAGCGCGCGCGCCGCGGCCAGCGCGTAATTTCCGCCCGAGCCGATCGCCATGACGCCATGCTCCGGCTCGAGCACGTCGCCGGTACCGGTGAGCGCCAGCGTCACGGTCCTGTCGGCGACCAGCATCATGGCCTCCAGCCGGCGCAGGTAGCGGTCGGTGCGCCAGTCCTTGGCAAGCTCGACACAGGCGCGAGTGAGCTGGTCGGGATACTGCTCGAGCTTGCTCTCCAGCCGCTCGAGAAGCGTGAAGGCGTCGGCGGTGGCGCCCGCAAAGCCTGCGATGACATTGCCCTTGCCGATGCGGCGCACCTTCTTGGCGTTGCCCTTCATGACGGTGTTGCCAAGGCTGACCTGGCCGTCGCCGGCGATCACCACGCGGTCGCCCTTGCGCACGGTGACGATGGTCGTGCCGTGCATGATGATTTCATTCGACATCAGGATACTCCGAAAGCGGGGCGATCCGGCCTGACACAGCGCCGTCACCACCCCCGATGCGAACTATGTATGCATGGCCGGCGAGATTGCAAACCGCCGTCCGGCTAACCACAAGCGCAGGCGGCAACTGGAAATCGGCGTGCCATGCTGTTATGCAGCGCACACTTTCGGGCCGCAGGGATTCCGCCATGACCGCCATCGCCACCACATCCGGCCGCAGCGCGAC
>JAUYMV010000474.1 GCA_030698645.1 Mesorhizobium sp. | reverse complement strand
GCGGCATGGTCGAGCAGCTGGCGAAGCGTGATGCGGGCCATGTTCAGTTCCCCTCTGCGATGATCGTGGAATCGATTCCGTCCGGCGCGGGCAGCATGGCGCCAAGCGCGCTCAGCCAGCCGACCGGCGTCTTGGAAACAGGCCCGGTGACCGCGAAATAGTCGCCGAGCACGCTGAGCCGGATCGCGAAATTGCGGCTGTCGCGGCGCGAGTCCGGATGGAAGCGCAGATTTTCCATCAGCGCCGCCTCGCCGAATGGCACCGCGTTGAGGCCTGCCTCGGCCACCGGCCCGACGCAGTCGCGCACGAAGGTCACCTTGACCCGCGACGCGGCTTCGAGCGGCGTGCGGAAGCGCAGCAGGCTGAGCGCCGGATTGATGTCGCCGCTCGGCGCCCCGAAGCCCGCGATGATGGCGACGCGCGCGCCGGCCTTGGCAAGTGCTGCGACCAGGCGCGCCAGTTCCCGGCTGACGCCCTCGGCGAAATCCGCGCGCACCAGGACCGTCTTGCCCGTCATTCCAGTTATGATCTGCGGCGCCGCGTTCATCCGATCCTCCTCACGACATGCGCCGTTTGCGTTCGATCAGTTGCAGGATCAGCGGCGTCAGGATCAGCTGCATGGCGAGGTCGAGCTTGTTGCCCGGCACGACGATCGAGTTCGCCCGCGACATGAACGACGACGGGATCATCGACAGCAGGTAGGGAAAATCGATACCGCGCGGATTGGCGAAGCGGATGACCAGCATCGATTCGTCGGGCGTCGGGATCCAGCGCGCGATGAACGGGTTCGACGTGTCGACGATCGGCACGCGCTGGAAATTGATGTTGGTCAGCGCGAATTGCGGCACGATGTAGCGCACATAGTCGGGCATCCGGCGCAGGATGACGTCCATCACCGCCTCCGCCGAATAGCCGCGCGTTGCGCGGTCGCGGTGGATTTTCTGGATCCATTCCAGGTTGATCACCGGCACGACGCCGATCTTCAGGTCCGCATGCCTCGCAAGGTCGACCGTATCGGTCACCGCGCAGCCATGCAGCCCCTCGTAGAACAGCAGGTCGCTCGGCTCGAACGGTTTCCACTCGGTGAAGGTGCCGGGCGCGGTGCCGAGTTCGGCGGCTTCCGCGTCGTCATGCACATAGTGCCGCGTCCGCCCCGTGCCCTTGCGGCCATATTCGGCGAAAACCTCGTCGAGGATTTCGAGCTCGTTCGCCGCGGCGTTGAAATGCGTGAAGTTCGGATTGCCGGCCTTCTCCTCGGCCGCGACCTTCTCCTTCATGCCCGCCCGGTCGTAGCGATGGAACGCGTCGCCCTCGATGAATGCCGCCTCGACCTTCTCGCGCCGGAAGATCTGCTCGAAGATGCGCTTCACCGAGGTGGTGCCGGCGCCCGACGAGCCCGTGATCGAGATGATGGGGTGCTTTGCTGACATGCTGCGCCTCAGGCCCGGAACAGGCCGCGATTGCCGAACAGGGGCGAGCGTTCGCCGATCAGGCTCGGCTCGGTGTGATAGCGCGCGATGCGCGCCACCTCCTTGGCCGCGCCGAACACCAGCGGTGTGCGCTGGTGCAGCCCCTCGGGCACCAGATCGAGAATGTCGTGCACCGTGTCGGTTGCCGAACCGCCGGCCTGCTCGACCAGCATGGCGATCGGATTGGCCTCGTAGACGAGCCGCAGCCGTCCATGCCCGTAACCCTTGCGCTGGTCGGCCGGATAGAGGAACACGCCGCCGCGCATCAGGATGCGATAGGCCTCCGAGACGAGAGACGCGTTCCAGCGCATGTTGAAATCGCGCTCGCGCGGGCCTTCGGCGCCCTTCAGGCAATCGTCGATGTAGAGCCTGACCGCCTCGTACCAGTGCCGGTAGTTCGAGGCATTGATGGCGAATTCATGCGCCCGGCGGTCGATCGTGCGGCTTTCGTAAGCCTGCACGAACGCGCCGAGCCGGGTGGAAAAGACGAAGACATGCGTTCCGCTGCCGAGCGTCAGCACGATTGCCAGTTGCGGCCCATAGATGACGAAGCCGGCGGCGAGCTGGACGCGGCCGGGCTGCAGGAAGGTCCTGTCCGGCTCCGCCAGCGGATCGCCAAGGACCGGCAGAACGGAAAAGATCGTGCCGATCGACAGATTGGTGTCGATGTTCGACGAGCCGTCGAGCGGATCGATCGCCACGGCGAGCCGCGCGGCGGGATTGAGCAGGACCGGATGGTCGAGTTCCTCCGACCCGTAGAGCGCGACGGGTGCCCCGCGCAGCGCGTCGAGAAACACCGTGTCGGCGTGGACGTCGAGATCCTTCTGCGTGTCGCCCGTCGCGTTTGCGCCGCCGCGCGTGCCGGCGAAGGCCGCGCCGAGCGCGCCCTGGTTGATGACGTTGCGCACCTTGATCGAGGCATTGGCGATGGCGCGCACGATCTCGACCAGTTCGGCGCGGCCGTCGCGTGCCAGCGCATGCGAATCCAGGAACGCGTCCAGCGTCGATGCGGCCATGATCTCCTCCCGTGCCGCAAAGCGCAGTCGCTTCGTGCGGCAGGGCGAGAGAAGCACCCGGTTGAAAGTTAGTAAAATTTAATATCTTTACATCTGGAGTAAAAAAAAATTACTGAATTGATGCGCAATATCAGTCTCAGGCAGTTTCGTGCGGTCGCCGCGATCCGCAAGCACGGCAAGATCGTCAGTGCCGCCGCCGAACTGGGCCTCACCCCGCCGGCGGTGACCCTCCAGCTCAAGCAGATCGAAGCGTCGACCGGCTTGACACTTTTCGACCGCACGCCCGACGGCATGCGGCCGACCACGGCGGGCCTGGCCGTTCTCGACGCCGCCCAGGCGATCGAGGAGCGGCTGCGCGCGCTGGCCGACGAGATCGACGCGATCAAGGGCGTCAGACGCGGCAGCCTGCGGCTCGGTGTCGTCTCGACCGCCAAATACTTCGCCCCACGACTGATGGCGGCCTTCATCGCGGAGTTTCCCGACATCGAGATGAAGCTCGCGGTCGGCAACCGGGCCGAGACGATCGAACGGCTGCAGGACCACGACATCGACATCGCGCTGATGGGGCGCCCGCCACCGCACGTTCCGGTGCGCGCGGTCGTTTTCGGCGATCATCCGCTGGTCATCATCGCCGCGCCCGATCATCCCATGGTGCACAGGCGCGACATCGCCAAGGAAGAGATCGCGCGCGAATCCTTTCTCATGCGCGAGCAGGGTTCCGGCACGCGCATCTCCATGGAGATATTCATGCGTGAACTGTCCGGCTGGCTCGAAAGGCCCGCCATCGAGATGGATTCGAACGAGACCATCAAGCAGTCGGTCATGGCGGGTCTGGGGATCGCCTTCATCTCCGCGCATACGATCGAAGCGGAACTCGAGGCCGGCCGCCTTGCCCTGCTCGACGTGGTCGGAATGCCGATCAGGCGGCAGTGGTTCGCGGTCACGCGCAGCGACCGCGGAATGACGCCCGCCATGGTCGCCTTCGAGGGCTTCCTGATGCGCAAGGGGGCGATACACCTGCCGCTTTTCGGCAAGCTCTATCCGGACCTGTCTTCCTAGCCGGGCGGCTCGCGCGGCTGACGCAGTCGCCGCGGTCACGCTACGTACATACCCGTAGGGACATAACCGAATTTCGGTGTGCCGGGGATTGCGCGACACATGCTTCATCAGACCGATGGAGGCCCCCGCCATGCTCGCTCAGTCCAACCCGCACATCATGCTCCCCATCCTTCCCGGCATGACGCAATTTCCGGCCCGCGGCGCGGCGACGCCGCCGATGGATCAGGTCTGCTTCTTCCCGGCCGGCTCGGAGATCTACGCGCAGGGCGAGAAGGCCGTCGGCCTCTATCAGATCGAATTCGGCGCCGTGCGCGTCTACCGCCTGCTCGCCGATGGCCGCCGGCAGATCAGCGCCTTCCATCTGGCTGGCGAGACATTCGGTTTCGATGCCTCGGCGCGGCACCATTTCTTCGCCGAAGCGATCACCGGCGCGAGCATCCGCATATTCGCGACGACCGGCCGGATCGACATGTCCCGCGAACTGCTGCCGCTGGCGCTGCGCAGCCTGACGCGCGCGCAGGAGCATCTGCTCGTGCTCGGCCGGCAGAACGCCATCGAGCGTGTCGCGGCATTTCTGCTCGATATCGCCGACCGCCAGGGCGGCGCGGAGCGGATCGACCTGCCGATGTCGCGCACAGATATCGGCGACTATCTTGGGCTGACTATCGAAACGGTGTCGCGCGCCTTTTCCAAGCTGAGGGAAAAGGGCATCATCCGGCTTTGCGGCGTACGCTGCGTGGAGATCGTGAAGCTTGGCGCCTTGCGCAAAATGAACGAATGACCGCCGCGAACGTTATGGCGGACATGCCTCGCAGCCATCCGGCCGCCGCATCGCGGCGCGCATGAGGTTCAGGCGACGCGAACCCAACCTAAACTGGAGAGTTTTCATGATACTACCGAACGGAGCGACGGTCGCCGTCGTCGATGGCGAGAAGCTGCTGGTGTTCCGCAACAAGGCGATGGAGCCGAACATCGAGCTCGTGCAGGTCCCGCATGCCGAAGTCGATGCCGACAATACCGGCTCCGGCAGCCGTCACCACAGCAGCTCCGCCAATCCCGACAGTTCGCGCCTGCAGGAGGACGACTTCGCCGCCTCGGCGGTCGCCTATCTCAACAAGCAGGCGCTCGACGGCAAGTTCGAGCATCTGTTCCTGATCGCCGACCCGCGCACGCTGGGCGAAATGCGCAAGCATTTCCACGCCGCGCTGGAGGGAAAGATCGTCGGCCAGCTGGCCAAGGATCTGACCGGCCACCCGGTCGCCGCCATCGAGAAGGCCATCGCCGCCAATTGATGGGCATGCCAGTCGTAGCGAAAAGGGCGGCTCCTCGCGGAGCCGCCCTTTTCCGTTTCGCGATCCGCGTTCCGCCTATTGCGCCACGTAGCCGCCATCGACCGGAATGTTGGTGCCGGTCATGAAGGAGGCGCGCGGCGAGCAGAGCCAGACGATCAGTTCGGCGACCTCGTCCGGCGTGCCGATGCGACCGATCGGATGCAGCGGGTCCATCATCTCATGCGCGCTGGCGGTGCCGGCGGTCGCCTGGGTCGCCAGCGAATCGAGCATGCGCGTGTCGATGCCGCCGGGGCAGACCGAGTTCACGCGAATGCCCTGCTTGGCATATTCCAGCGCCGCATTCTTGGTCAGTCCGTTGACCGCGTGCTTGGAGGCGACATAGGGCGACAGGCCGGGGAATCCGATCAGGCCGGCGATCGAGGCGAGGTTGACGATGGCGCCGCCGCCCTGGGTGAGCATCTGCTGGATTTCCGCTCTCAGGCACAGGAACGTGCCCTTGGCGTTGACCGAGAGGATGTTGTCGAAATTGGCTTCCGTCTGCTCGGCGAAAGGCGCGATCTTGCCTTCGATTCCGGCATTGTTGCACGCGCAGTCGAGCCGGCCGTAGGTTTCGACCGTCTTGGCGATCAGGGCGGCCACGTCGGCCGCCTTGGAGATGTCGGCGGCGAAGAAGATGGCTTCGCCGCCTTGCGCGACGATCGCGGCGACGGTCTCCTTGCCGCCCTCGATATTGACGTCCGATACGACGACCTTGGCGCCTTCGGCGGCAAACTTCAGCGCTGTCGCGCGGCCGATGCCGGCACCCGAGCCGGTCACCAGTGCGATCTTTCCTTCGACCATTCCCATATCCGTTTTCGCCTTTGCTGATTCCGATGCCGGAACGCTAGACGAGGGGGCGGACGGACGCCTTGACGTGGGTCAACAAACGGTCGGGCCCGGCCTCACCGCGCCATGAACAGCGGCAATGGCGGATTGTTGATCAGCGATCTCGTCACGCCGCCGAAGATGCGTTCGCGCAGGCGCGAATGGCCGTATCCGCCCATGACGATCATCTCCGCCGCGGTATCGACGGCATGCCGCCGCAACACGTCGGCCACCGACTGACCCTG
The DNA here is from genome assembly GCA_030698645.1 of Mesorhizobium sp. Classification (GTDB taxonomy): domain Bacteria; phylum Pseudomonadota; class Alphaproteobacteria; order Rhizobiales; family Rhizobiaceae; genus Mesorhizobium_A. Next base: position 6,705 of record JAUYMV010000474.1, on the reverse strand, counting down.
GCTCGGCAGCCGGTCCACGGTCACCTTGACGCCGTGGCGGGCCAGATAGGCGGCAATGTCGGCGCCAGGCTCCGCGCCGTTCTTCAATTCCGATGAATCAGGGTCGACCAGCGTCACATGCACCTCGTCGGCGTCGGCCAGCATCTCCAGCGCCTCGCGCACGGCGCGCGCGGCCTCGATCTTGGAGTCCCAGGCGACCAGGATCCTGCGCGGTTGCAGCGTGGGCCGGCTTCCCGCCGGCGTCAGCAGCACCGGTGTGCCCGAATCGAACAGCGCCCCGTTCAGCGCGTAGGATTTGAGGATGTCGTGCCCGAGGAATTCCGCGCCCAGCAGCGTGACGTCGGCATAGCGCGCGCGCCGGCCGATCTCGTCGGCGATCCAGCCCGCCTCGGCATAGACGCTGTCGATATCGGCGGAGATCCCGCTGGTCGCCAGCAGTTCGGTGACGCTGGCGGTGCTGTGGCGCAGTTTCGCCTCGTCTTCCTGGCGCTGCTCGATCCAGCCGGTCGCCACGATGGCGCCTGAGGCGAATTCGCTCATCGGCGGCGTCGGCGCCAACCCCGCGATCAGCACGGACAGATGCGCGCCGACTTCCTCGCAGACCGAGATCGCGGCCTTGAGGTCGCTGTCCGAACCGTCGATGCCGACGAGGGTGAGTACTGTCCTGATAGCCATGGCGCCCGCTCCCTTAAGTAAAATGCGTCCAGCGCATGTTTACCGTCCTCGCGGCCGGAATCCTTGCGCCAGATCAAGCCGGATCGGGGGGCACGGCGCGGGTTACGACCGGTTCGCCGGGCCGGTCCCGAGTTCGAGCGAAGTGACTGACACGCCGGGCTCGTGATGGCGCACCGAGAAGCCGAACTCGCGGCACATGGCCAGCATCTTCGTGTTGTCGTCGAGAACGAAGCCGTCGATGCGCCCGATGCCGTCGCTCTTCGCATAGTCGATGATCAGCTTCAGCAGCGTCCAGCCCAGCCCGTGGCCCTGCAGATCGGTGCGGATCAGCAGGCCGAATTCGGCGACCGCGCGGTCGGGATCGGACGACAGGCGTCCGATTCCGGCGAGTTCGCCCTCCGCCGTCAGCGCCACGAACGCCATGTCCCGGTCGTAGTCGAGCTGGGTCAGGCGCATCAGCATCGATTCCGAGAATTGCTTCATCGGCGCCAGGAAGCGCAGGCGCAGGTCGTGCGGCGAGATCTTCGCCAGGAAATCCGGATAGAGGGTGACATCCGCCGGCCGGATCGGCCGGATGTGGAACGCGAAGGCGCCGGTCGTCACGTCACGCTCCCAACCCGACGGATAGGGCCGGATGGCGAGATCCGGGTTCGGGCCGGGGCGCTCGACGTCCTTCGGGTCGATCTCGATGCGCGCGTCGAGTGCGATCACGCCGTCGCTGTCGGCGAGCAGCGGATTGATGTCCATCGCCACGATGCACGGGAAATCGACGATCATCTGCGACATGGCGTTGAGCGCCTGCGTGATTGCCGCGCGATCGGCGGGCTTGCGGTCGCGAAAGCCGGCGAGCAGGCGGCCAATGCGGGTGCGTTCGATCAGGTCGCCGGCCAGCACGTCGTCGAGCGGCGGTAGCCCGATGGCGGTATCGTCGGTCACCTCGACCGCGATGCCGCCGGCGCCGAACAGGATGACCGGACCGAAGATCGGGTCGCGGCTGACGCCGATGATAAGCTCCTGCGCTCGGCTGCGCACGACCATCGGCTGCACCGCATAGCCTTCGATATCGGCCGTCGGCGCGATCTTTGCGACGCGCTTGCGAATCGCTTCGGCGGCTTCGCGCGCCGCCTTGGCGGTCTCGATCCCGAGGACCACGCCGCCGACGTCGGATTTGTGGGTCAGCGTCTTCGACAGCAGCTTGACGACGACCTTTTCGGAGTGTTCGAGCAGGCGCTGCGCCGCCTTTTCCGCGGCCGCCGGCGTTGCCGCGACGACGGTCACGGGAACCGGGATGCCATAGGCGCCGATGGCGGCCTTCGCCTCGGGCTCCGTCAGCATGCGCCGACCCTCGGCGGCGGCCAGCCGGAATATCGCGAGGACCGCGTCGCGCGCGCCGTCGATCGTCTCGCCGCTCGCCGTCGGAACGCGCATCAGCGCCTTTTGCGCGCGCGACCAGTCGCTGAGATAGGACACCGCGGTGGCCGCCGCCGCCGGCGTTTCGTAGCTGGCGACGCCGGCCTGCTGCAGGAGGTGGCGTCCGGCGCGCGCCGTATGCTCGCCCAGCCAGCAGGCCAGCACCGGCTTGCCGTTGATCGTGCCGTTGGTCGCCAGCGCGGCGAGCGCTCCGGCGGCCTCGGTCGGCGAAGCGAGGCCGGTCGGGCAGTTCAGCACCAGGATGGCGTCGGTCCCGGGGTCCGCCGCCACCGCCTCGACCGCCGCCGCGTAGCGCGCCGCCGGCGCGTCTCCGATGATGTCGACGGGGTTGGCGCGCGACCAGGTCGCCGGCAGCGACTTGTCGAGCAGGGCGATCGTCTCCGCCGTCAGTTCCGCCAGTTCGCCGCCGCAATCGATCAGTTGGTCGACCGCCAGCACGCCCGCGCCGCCGCCATTGGTGACGATGCCGACCCGCGACCGGTCGAGGGAGGCGAAGCGCGCCGTCGTCTCGGCCGCGTCGAAGAGCTCCGCCAGGCCGTTGACGCGCAGGATGCCGGCGCGGCGGAGCGCCGCGTCGGCCACGCGGTCGGCGCCCGACAGCGCGCCCGTATGGGTCGCCGCCGCCTTTGCCGCCTGTTCATGGCGGCCCGATTTGATGGCGATGACCGGTTTGATGCGGGCGGCGGCCCGCGCCGCGGACATGAACTTGCGGGGGTTCGGGATCGATTCGAGATACATCACGATCGCGCGCGTCTTCGCGTCGCCGGCCAGCATGTCGAGATAGTCGCCGACGTCGACGTCCGCCATGTCGCCCAGCGAGACGATATGCGAGAAGCCGAGATTGTTGTCGGCGGCCCAGTCGATCAGCGAGGTGGCGATCGCTCCCGACTGCGACAAGAGCGCGATCCCGCCGGGCTTGGCGGCCATGTGGGCGAAGCCGGCATTGAGCTTGGCTGGCGGCACCATCAGGCCGAGCGTGTTCGGACCGATGATGCGAAACAGGAACGGCTTTGCCGCGTCCAGCATCTTCTGGCGCAGTCCGTTCTCGCGCGTCAGGCCGGCGGTGATGACGACCGCCGCGCGCGCGCCCTTTTCGCCGAGTTCCCGGATGATGCCGGGAACCGTCTCGGGTGGCGTGACGATGACGGCGAGATCCGGCACGCCCGGCAGGTCGGCGGCCCGCGCGTAGCAGGCCAGATCGCCGACTTTTCGGTATTTCGGGTTGACCGGCCAGATCGGGCCTTCGAACCCGCCTTTGACGATGTTGTCGAGCACCACCCGTCCGACCGAGCCCTCGCGGTTCGACGCGCCGATGACGGCGACCGATGTCGGATGGATGGCGAATTGCAGGTTTCGGATGGTCATCGGCGGGTCCTGTCAGTTTCGATCCGCGCCATATTGGCCCGCCCTCCGCCGATAGGGAACCGCCGGAGCCGTATTTTGGTCCTGCCCTAGACCGCCACCGAGTGCCGCGCCAGACCGGACGACAGATAGCTGTCGAATCGCGCCGCGATCGTGCGCACCAGCGGACGCCCGGACGGACTGACGACGAAGCGATCGCCCTTGTGTTCGATCAGGCGATCGCGGTCGCCCGCCGCCTGCTCGGCGGCCTCGGCGATAATGACGCGCGCGGCATGACCGAAGCGTGACAGCGCGTCCTGCGCCGAGAATTCGAAGTCGCACATCAGCCGCTCGATCACCCAGCCGCGCAGCCGGTCCTCGTCGCTGAAGGCGATGCCGCGAACGGTTGCGAGACCGCCGCTCTCGACGACGCGCTGATAGTCGGCGGTCGCCGCGGAGTTCTGCGCATGGCCCTGGCGATACTGGCTGATGGAGGAGGGACCGAGGCCGATCAGCGTGTCGCAGCGTTCGTCGGTATAGCCCTGGAAATTGCGCCGCAGGCGGCCCTCGCGCGCCGCGCGCGCCAGCGAATCGTCCGGCTTGGCGAAATGGTCGATGCCGATCGCCGCATAGCCGGCCGCCTCGATCATGCCGGCTGCCCGCTGCATCTGCGCATAGCGGGCGTCCGGGCCGGGCAGCCAGGCCTCGTCGATCATCGTCTGGTGCTTCTTGAACCACGGCACATGGGCGTAGCCGAACAGCGCGACCCGGTCGGGGCCGAGCGACAGCGCCTGGTCGATCGTCGCGGCGACGCTGTCCACCGTCTGGTGCGGCAGGCCGTAGAGCAGGTCCAGATTGACCGAGTGCACGCCGCGCGCGCGCGCGCCGTCGACGACCGCCTTGGTCTGCTCGAAGCTCTGCTCGCGGTTGATCGCCGCCTGCACCTTCGGGTCGAAGTCCTGCAGGCCAAGGCTCGCCCGCGTCATGCCCATTTCGGCCAGCGCGTCGAAGCGCGCCTCGTCCATGTCGTTGGGGTCCATCTCGACGCTGATCTCGACGCCCGGCAGGAAGTCGAAGGCGGCGCGCAGGGCGGCGTCGAGCGACCGCATGTCGTCGGGCATCAGCATGGTCGGCGAACCGCCGCCGAAATGCACCGCCCTGATGCCGGCGCGGTCGCGCACCAGCCTGCCCACGGTGGCGATTTCCGCATGCAGCGACCGCAGATAGGCCGAAACCGGCTCATAGCGGCGCGTCTGCTTGGTGTGGCAGGCGCAGAACCAGCACAGCCGGTCGCAATAGGGAATATGGATGTAGAGCGAGGCTTCCTCGCCTTCGGGAAGCGTCGCGAGCCAGCCCCGGACCGTGCCCGCGTCGACGCCGGCATGGAAATGCGGCGCCGTCGGGTAACTCGTATAGCGCGGCACCGCCTCGGTGAATCGCGCGTTGCGCTCCGGTTTCATGCTCGGCTCCACTCGCTGGTCTGCCGTCTCTTGGCCGAGACGCGGCCGAAACACCTTGATCTCGGTCAACCATGTGGGGCGGACAAACTGACGCGGGATTGCGCGCGCCTGCGATGCTATGGTGTCGAAGCATCATCGTGGGTGGGGCAGCATGACGGTAAGGCAAGACGTTCACAGCGCCGGAATTCCGGTTCTCTGCCGCGCCTGCGAGGCGCGCCATGGCGGCATCTGCGGCGCGCTCGAACCGGCTCAGCTCGTCGCGCTCGCCAAGACCTCGTCGAAACGCCAGGTCGAGCCGGGGTCCGAGCTGATCGGCGACGCGGAAGCGATCGAAACCTATGCGAATGTGCTCGCCGGCGTCGTCAAGCTGACGAAATCGCTGGCCGACGGCCGCCAGCAGATCGTCGGCCTGCAGTTCGCCCCCGATTTCCTCGGCCGCCCCTTCAGCGCCGAAAGCATCGTCAACGCCGAAGCGGCGACCGGCGTCTCGCTCTGCTCGTTCCCCAGGAACACGATCGAACGCATGATCGCCGAATCGCCCGGTCTCGAGCGGCGCCTGCACGAACAGACCCTCAAGGAACTGGACGAGGCGCGCGACTGGATGCTGACGCTCGGGCGCAAGACGGCGTCCGAGAAGATCGCCAGCTTCCTGTTGATGATCGCCCGCCACGCCGATCCGACGGCCGATGAACCCGCGCAGTCCGCGGTCTTCGATCTGCCGCTGACGCGGGCCGAGATCGCCGATTTCCTCGGCCTGACCATCGAGACCGTCAGCCGCCAGCTGACCAAGCTGCGCACCGACGGCGTTATCCGCATCGAGAACAACCGCCACATCGTGGTCCAGAGCATCGCACGGCTCGAGGCCCGGTCGGGTTCATAGCGCGGGGCCGACGCGGCAGCCGATCGCCGGCAGCACATGCTCCCGCTCGAACGCGATGTGGCGCCGCACGGATTCGAAAAAGCCGCGCAGCATGAATCCGACGGCCTCCGGATTGCCGATCGCCTCGCCATGGCCGATCGCCAAGAGCACTTCGGTCACTTCGTCGGCGAAGCATTCGTCCTCGACATGCTCCTGTCTCAGCCGCTGGGTGGAGGACGACCGCAAGCCGTCCGGCCCGAGAGCCGCCTCGTAGGCGGGGAAGATGAAGTCCTCCTCATAACGGTGCGCGCTGCGCAGCAGCGGCACCAGCAGATTGGCGACCGCCAGGCATTTGATCGGGTCCACCGCTCCCGGAAGCGTATCGGCGATCGCCTCGAGATCGTCGCAGACGCGCAGCTTTTCCTCATGCGAGCGCGTGATGGCGATGCACGGTTCCGGCGCCAGCCCCGTGCACAGGGTGGCGACCGGGCATCCGCCCGCCACGTCGCAGTCCGCGGCGGCCAATTGTTTCGTCTTCGACACCGATGTTCCTCCAGGCGCCCCCCCTTGAAAATGTCCGACATCGATCCAATGGCCTTTGACATGGATCAAGGCGGGGGGTAGCGATTCGAGAGACAGACGATCGTGTGGGCCACGCAATTCGTGGTGGCCGCTTCGGGACTGTGTGGGGATTTTCGATGAAAAACGGAACCGCGATCGTCGGGGTGGGGCTTGCGACCTTTCTGGTCCTGCTGGCAGTGGGCTTTGCCCAGGATGCCCAGTTCCAGGCCCATATGTGGGTACTCTTCTTCGTCCTGCTCGGCACCGTCGCGGTGCTGCTGCGCACCACGAGCTTCAAGCCGGCCGCGCCCATAGACCAGGCGTCCTACATGGACGGGCCGGTTCGCTACGGCTCGATCGCGACCATGTTCTGGGGCG
>JAUYMV010000463.1 GCA_030698645.1 Mesorhizobium sp. | reverse complement strand
ATGATGATGTCGCCCGCCGAGAGCAAAGCGCGCAGCGCCGCGATCTGCTCATCAACGGCGCGGCCAGCCTGGACCATGATGATGATCGGACGCGGCGGCCGGATCGCAGCGACGAGATCCTTCAGCGTGGTGCAGGGGATGACGTTCTCACGCAGGCTTTCGGCCGCCTCGAAGAACAGGCCGGTGCGCGATGCGGTGCGGTTGAAGACGGCGATCGGATGACCCTTTTCCGCGATATTGAGCGCCAGATTGGAGCCCATCACGCCGAGTCCGATCAGTCCGATTTCCGCTTGCGACATGGCTTCATCCCTGGCTGTTTCTTGTTGAACGCCCTTTGCGGGCTTGGCCGGAATGATGGACGCCGGTGCGGCACCTCGTCAACGCACCCCGCTGCATGACTGGCACGGCGGAAACGACGGGCTCGCGACCAGGCGTCAGCCGGCGAGGAACTCGGCCCGCATCGGCGTGAACGTGTCGATCAGCATGCCCTTTTCGAGCGCCTTGCAGCCATGCCATTCATTGGTCGGCACGATGAAACTCTGTCCCTTCGTCAGAATCTCGCTCTGGCCGGAGATGGTGACCTCGAAGCTGCCCTCCGCGACATAGCTCGCCTGGATGTGCGGGTGGCGGTGCAGCGAGCCGACCGCGTCCTTCTCGAAATCGACCTCGACCACCATCAGCTGGTCATTGTAGGTCAGGATGCGGCGGCGGACGCCGGGTTCCGTCGGCGTCCAGTCAGCGTCGCGGGGTTTCACGAAGTTCGCGCTTGCGGTCATGGTTGGTTCTCCTAGCGTCCGAGCCAGCCGCCGTCGACCGGCAGGATGGCGCCGTGCACATAGTTCGCGGCGTCGCTGGCGAGGTAGACCGCCGTTCCGCCGATGTCTTCCGCCCTGCCCCAGCGGCCGGCCGGGATGCGCTTCAATATGTCGGACGAGCGGTCGGGGTCGTTGCGCAGGGCCTCGGTGTTGTTGGTCTCGATGTAGCCGGGCGCGATCGCGTTGACGTTGATGCCGCGGGCGGCCCATTCGTTGGCGAGCAGCTTCGTCAGGCCGGCGAGCCCGCTCTTGGACGCCGTGTAGGACGCAACGCGGATGCCGCCCTGGAAGGACAGCAGCGACGCGACGTTGACGATCTTCGCCGGACGGCCGGCGGCAAGCGCGCGGCGCGCCAGGGCCTGGCAGAGCAGGAAGACGCTCTTCAGATTGACGTCCATGACGTCGTCCCAGTCGGCTTCCGAAAAGTCGACCGCGTCGGCGCGACGGATGATGCCGGCATTATTGACAAGGATGTCGATCGGGCCGTGCGCGTCCCACGCCGCGTCGAGCATCGCCGCGACGGTGCCGGTCCTGCCGAGATCGGCCTTGATCGCGGTGACCTTGCCGCCGGCGGCGCGGATCGCGGCCTCGGTTTCGGCCATCGACGAGCGGCCGACGGCGAGCACCTCGGCGCCGGCTTCGGCGAGCGACTGCGCGATGCCCTGGCCGATGCCGGTGTTGGCGCCAGTCACAATGGCGCGGCGGCCGGCGAGGCTGAACAGACGACTCACCGCAATTCGTCCATCGCGACCATGTCGACGTCCTTGTAGTCGACATTATCGCCGGCCATCGCCCAGATGAAGGTGTAGTTCGACGTGCCGGCGCCGCTGTGGATCGACCAGCCGGGAGACAGGATCGCCTCTTCGTCGGCGACGACCAGATGGCGGGTCTCGGACGGCTCGCCCATGAAGTGGAAGACGCGCTGGCCTTCCGGCAGGCCGAAATAGAGATAGGCCTCCGAGCGCCGGTCGTGCACGTGGCAGGGCATGGTGTTCCAGACCGAACCCGGCGCCAGCACGGTCATGCCGACGACGAGCTGGCAGGTCTGCATGACGTCCGGGTGGACGAACTGGTAGATCGAGCGTTCGTTGGACGTCGCCTGGGCGCCCAGATCGAGCCGCTTCGCGTCGCCGATGCGGATCAGGCGCGCATCGTAAGCGTGGTGGGCCGGCGCGCTGAGGAGATAGAACTTCGCCGGGTTCGCGGCGGCGTCGCTTGCGAAGCTGACCGGTCCGGAGCCCATGCCGAGATAGAGCATGTCGCGATGGGCGAGCGCGAAGCTCTCTGAACCTGCCGCGATCTTGCCCGGGCCGCCGATGTTGACCGCGACCATCTCGCGGCGGTCGAGGAAGGCAGGGGTCCCCGTCGGCTTGATCGGCGACAGTTCGAGCGGTGCTGCAACCGGCATCGCGCCGCCGACGATCAGGCGGTCGAGATGGGTGTAGGTGAGCTTGATCTCGCCGGGCTCGAACAGGCGCTGGATGAGAAATTCCGCCCGCAGCAGGTCGGTGCCAAAGCCGGCGGCCGTCTGCGGATCGATCGCCTGTCTGGTTTCTACGTGCATCCGATGGTGTCCTTCATATCGTTCTTGGGGCGCGCAGCGCGCCCGTGGGAGTTCAGCCCGTCTGGCGGGGAAAGGCGTTGGCGAGATTGCCGCCGCCCTGTAGCAGGCTCTGGTAGCGGCGCTGGCTCGACGACAGGTGCCGGCGCATGGCGTCGCGCGCCGAGGTGGAGTCGCCGTCCTGGATCGCCATCATGATGTCGCGGTGCTCGCCCTGCAGCCGGTTCTGGTATTCGGTCGACTGCAGCACGCCGGGCGAAAACGTGGTGACGAGATCGCGCGGGATGGTGCGCCTGCCCAGCACGTCGAGAATCTCGACATAGAACGGGTTGTTGGTCGCCGCGGCGATCGACCGATGGAAGGCGAAGTCGGCGGACCCCGTCGACTCGCCCTGGCGCAGGAGGCGGTCGAACTCGGCGAAGGCGGCGACGATGTCGGCTTCCTGGGAGCCGGAGCGGCGCTGCGCGGCAAGCGCGGCCGACTCGATCTCGATGGCCATGCGCACTTCGAGCACATTGAGCACCATGGAGACCTTGCCGCTCATCTCCGACAGCAGGGACTCGATGGTGACAGGCGCCTGTTCGTTGACGAAGACGCCGGCGCCCTGGCGCGCCGTGACCAGGCCGTCGGCGGCGAGCCGCGTCACCGCCTCGCGCACCACGGTGCGGCTGACGCCGTGCTCCTCGGCAAGCTGCAGCTCCGTCGGCAACTTGTCGCCGGAGCGCAGCGCGCCCGAACGAATCTGGTCGCGGATCTCGTCGACCAGCCGGTCGGCGAGCTTCGGACGCCGCGGAACAAGGGTGTCCTGCTGGCTCATCGTTCGACGCCCCGACGCAAGGTGTGCGACATGAAGCTCACCGGAACAGCGCCGGCAGCCAGAGCGACAGCGCCGGAATGTAGGTGACGAGGCCGAGCACGACGATACCGGCGCCGTAGAAGGGCCAGACCGAGCGCATGGCCTCCCAGACGCTGATCTTGCCGATGGCGCAGGCGACGAACTGCACCGCGCCGACGGGCGGCGTGTTCAGCCCGATGCCGAGGTTGAGGATCATGATGACGCCGAAATGCACCGGGTCGATGCCATAGGCCTGGGCTACGGGAAGGAAGATCGGCGTGATGATGATGATCGTCGGGCCCATGTCCATGAAGGTGCCGAGCAGCAGCATCAGCACGTTCAGCAGCAGCAGGATGACATAGGGATTTTCCGACACCGCGTTCATCGAGGCGACGAGCGCGGCGGGGACCTTCAGGAAGGCCATCAGCCAGGAGAAGGCGGCCGCCATGCCGATGATCAGCAGCACCATGGCGGTGGTGCGCACCGCGCCCATGGTGGCGTGGACGAAGCCTTCCCAGGTCATCTGGCGATAGACGAAGACCGTGATCAGCAGCGCGTAGAGCACCGCGATGCAGGAGCTTTCGGTCGCCGTGAAGATGCCGGAGCGCACGCCGCCGAAGATGATGGCAATGAGCAGGAGGCCAGGAACGGCGACGGCCAGCAGATGCGCGACGATCATGAAGCCCGGGAACGGCTCGGTCGGGTAGCCACGCTGCCGGGCGACGACATAGGCGGTGAGCATCAGGGCCGCCGCGAACAAGAGGCCCGGAATGATGCCGGCGGTGAACAGATCGGCGATCGAGATCTGGCCGCCGGCGGAGATGGAATAGATGATCATGTTGTGCGAGGGCGGCAGCAGGAGCGCGATCAGCGCCGCCATCGAGGTGACGTTGACGGCGTAGTCGGCGCCATAGCCGCGCGCCTTCATCTGCGGGATCATCAGGCCGCCGACGGCGGCGGCTTCCGCGACCGCCGAGCCGGAAATGCCGCCGAAGAGCGTCGCGGTGACGATGTTGACCTGGCCGAGGCCGCCGCGCAGATGGCCGACGAGGGAGCCGGCGAAGGCGACGATGCGGCTGGCGATGCCGCCGCGCACCATCAGATCGCCGGCATAGATGAAGAACGGGATGGCGAGCAGCGAGAAGACGCTCATGCCGGAATTCAGGCGCTGGAACACGACCAGCGGCGGCAGGCCGAGATAGATCACGGTCGCGAAACTCGCGACGCCGAGACAGAAGGCGATCGGCGTGCCGATCAGCATCAAGAGGGTGAACGAGCCGAAGAGGATCCAGAGTTCCATTGCGTCAGCCCTTCACTTCTGTCGCCGCGGCGGCGCTGTCGAGTTCGGCGGCGGCGGCGGCCGGGATCGCATCATCGAGGTCGTCGTCGATCGGCTCACCGGCGGCTCGCCTGACGATGCGCTCCAGCGCGAAGAGCGAGATGAGGAATCCGCCGGCGACGACCGGGTAGTAATCGTAGGCCCCAGAAATGCGGAGCGAGGGGAGCGTGGTGTTGAAGGTCAGAACGACGAGCTGCCAGCCGTACCAGACCATGCCGAGGCCGAAGGCCAGGACGACGACGTCGGAGATCATGCGCAGCACGCGCTTGCCGCCCTTCGGCAGCACGTAGAGCAGCACGTCGAAGCCGAGATGATAGTTCTCGCGCACGCCGACCGCGGCGCCGAGAAAGATGAACCAGCTCATCAGCATGACCGAGCCGGGCTCGGTCCAGCTCGGGGAATCGTTCAGGATGTAGCGGCAGAAGACCTGCCAGGCGACGAAACAGGTCATAAGCACCAGGCCGATCGCCGCGGCCCACAGCGCCAGCCTGTTGAGCCAGCCGAGAATGGATGCGACGCCCCTCAGACGATCAGACATGGCTCACTCGCGGTTGGTGGTTCGGCCGGCGCATCGCTGGATTGCCTTGTTGCATGATTGCCGCCCTGGCGGGCGCGGACAAGCCCCCGCGAGGGGGACGCCTCGATCAACGGGACGCAATGGCGGCGGCCGGTCGCCCGGCCGCCGCCAGTCGCAGGACTACTGGACCGCCTTGACGTCCTCGACCATCTTGACGAGGACCGGGTCGGTAATGTGCTTGGCGTAGACCGGGCCCATCGCGTCGATGAAGCCCTGCTTCTCCGGCGTGGTGATCATGGCGCCGCCGGCTTCCACCTTGGCGCGGGATTCACCGACCTTGGCCGACCAGAGTTCGCGCTGCTTGGCGACGGAGTCGGTTCCGGCCTGCTTGAAGATCGCCTGGTCCTCCGGCGTCAGCTTGTCGAAGGCCGCCTTGTTCATCACGAAGACCTCCGGCAGGATGGTGTGCTCGTCGAGCGAGTAGTGCTTGGCGACCTCGAAATGCTTGGCGGTGTCATAGCTCGGGAAGTTGTTTTCCGCGCCGTCGATGACGCCGGTCTCCATGCCCGAATAGACTTCGCCATAGGGCATCGGGGTCGCATTGGCGCCGAGTGCCGCGACCATGTCGACGAAGATGTCGGACTGGATGACGCGGAACTTCATGCCCGCCATGTCGGCGACCGTGTTGATCGGCTTCTTGGTGTTGTAGAAGGAGCGCGCGCCCGCGTCATAGAACGCCAGAACGACGAGACCCGCGCCCTCGAAGGCCGCCTTGATCTGGTCGCCGATCGCGCCGTCCATGACCTTGTGCATGTGCTCTTCGGAACGGAAGATGTAGGGCAGCGCCGGGACGACCGACTCCTTCACCGTGCCGTTGAACGGCGCCATTGAGACGCGGTTCAGCTCGATGACGCCCGAGCGGACCTGCTCAATGGTGTCCTTCTCCTGGCCGAGCTGGGCCGAGTGATAGACCTCGACGGCGTAGCGGCCGGCGGTGCGTTCCTTGACGAGCTCGCCGAAATACTTGACGCCCTCGACGGTGGGGTAGCCGTCCGGATGCGTGTCGGACGATTTCAGCACGGTCTGGGCGAACGCGCTCGCGGTCATCAGCGCCGTGATGGCAGCTGCAGTGGTCAGTTTGCGTATCAGGTTCATGGGATCCTCCCTGGTTTCCGTTGGGTCGTTAGAGTCGGTAGGCCTGCTTGGCCAGGCGGTAGGCGAGATCGTGGGCCAGTTCGACTGCTTCGTCTTCATGCAGCCGGCCCGCGATCACGAGATCCGCGAGGTATGCGCAGTCGACCCGCCGGGCGACGTCATGCCTGGCGGGAATGGACGGGAATGCCCGCGTGTCGTCATTGAAGCCGACGGTGTTGTAGAATCCGGCCGTCTCGGTGGTGAGTTCGCGGAACCGGCGGATTCCTTCGGCGCTGTCGAAGAACCACCAGGCCGGCCCGAGGCGCAGGCAGGGGTAGACCCCGGCGAGCGGCGCGAGTTCGCGGCTGTAGGCGGTTTCGTCCAGCGTGAAGAGGATGATGGTGAGACCCGGCTCGAGCCCGACGGCGTCGAGAAGCGGTTTCAGCGCCGCGACATAGTCGGTGCGGCCGGGAATGTCGAAGCCCTTGTCGCGGCCGAAGCGCGCGAAGATGTCGAGCGAATGGTTGCGGCGCGATCCGGCATGGATCTGCATGACCATTCCGTCCTCAACGCTCATCTTCGCCATTTCGGTCAGCATCTGGGCACGGAAGAGCCGCGCTTCGTCGGGCGTGGCGTCGCGCGTCGACACGATCTCGTAGAGCCTGGCGGCGGCTTCGGTCGACAGGTTCGCGGTGTCGGCCGTCGGATGGCCGTGATCCGTCGCGGTGGCGCCGAACTCGCGGAAGAAGGCGCGCCGCTTGCGGTGGGCGTCGAGATAGCCCTGCCACGTCGCGGTGTCGCATCCGGTGATTTCGCCGAGCGTCCGCAGATTGGCGCGAAAGCCCTCGAAATCCGGGTCGGTGACCGAATCCGGCCGATAGGTGGTGACGACGCGGCCGGTCCAGCCGGAGTCGCGAATCTGGCGATGCCACTTCAGATCGTCGAGCGCGCCCTCGGTGGTGGCGATCGCCTCGATCCGGAAGCGCTCGAACATTTCGCGCGGACGATATTCGTCGCGCCGCAGGCGTTCGGCGATATGATCATAGGCGGCGTCGGCCGTTTCGGCGGACAGGCGCAGGTCAAGGTCGAACAGATGCTGGAATGTATGGTCGAGCCAGAGGCGCGAGGGCGTGCCGCGGAACAGATGATAGTTGGCGGCGAACAGGCGCCAGATGGCGCGTCCGTCGGTCTCGACCGCGCCGCCATCGACGCGCGGGACGCCGAGCTTTTCCAGCGGTATGCCCTGGCTGAAGAGCATTCGGAAGAGATAGTGGTCGGGCACGACCAGAAGCTGGGCGGGATCGGGAAAGTTCGCGTTCTCGGCAAACCAGCGCGGATCCGTATGGCCGTGCGGGCTGATGATCGGCAGGTCGCGGACATGCGCATAGAGGTCGCGCGCAACGGCGCGGGCCGAAGCCTCGGCCGGAAACAGGCGATCCTCGCTCATCAATGCCACTGCAGACTTTCCTCCCGAGAAATGCTGTGCCATGATCTCGTATGGAACCATACATATGATGTCAATCGAGAATTTGAGAAATTCGTATGATGAATATTGAGGCCCTGGAACTGGATCGCGGCGCCCGGCCGACGATGGCGCGGCGTATCGGCGAGGTGCTGCGCGACGCGATCGTGACGCTCGAGCTGAAGCCCGGCGACACCATCTCGGAAAGCGAGATCGCGGCGCGTTTCGGCGTGTCGCGCCAGCCGGTACGCGAGGCCTTCATCCAGCTCTCCGAACAGGGGCTGGTGCGCATACGGCCGCAGCGTTCGACCGAGGTCGTGCGCATCTCGATCCGCGGCGTGCTGAATGCACGCTTCGTGCGCGAGGCGCTTGAGGTCGCGGTGGTGCGCAAGGCGGCGATCGATTGCGCCGGCATGCCAAAGGATTTGTTCGAGGACGTCTTCAGGCTGCAGACGGCAGCCTCCGACGCCAATGACTACCGGGCGTTCCACGCACAGGACGATGCATTCCACCGCATGATCGCCCGGCTCTCCGGCAACGAATTCGTCTGGAAGCTGATCGACGCGCAGAAGATCCAGATGGACCGGGTGCGCTTCCTGTCACTGAAACTCGGCATGCCGGTCACCATCGGCGAACACCGCGATATCGGCGACGCCATCCTGTCCGGCAATCCGGACCTGGCCGAAGCCCACATGCGGGCGCACCTGCGCAAGATCGACACGTCGATCCACCAGATACGGGATCTGCACCGGGAGTTTTTTGCGGAGGAGTAGGGAGTGGCGAGTGGCGAGTGGCGAGTGGCGACATGATGCCGACCTACGCTGTCGTCAACACGTAAGGCTCGCCCTTACTTCCCCATTCGCTATTCGCCATTCGCCTGACCCGTCACAGCTTCGTCCAAGCCCCATTCTTCTTCGACGACCTGACGCAGGCCTCGACGAAGGCGACGCCTTCGACGCCGTCCTGCACCGTCGGATAGACGACGTCCCTGGCCGGCTTGCCGTTCTTCTTGCGCGCCGCGCGGATGGCGCGGGCGGCTTCGGCATAGATGGTGGCGAAGCCCTCGAGATAGCCTTCCGGGTGCCCGGACGGCACGCGGCTGACGCGGGCGGCCGCCGGGCCGGCGCCGGCGCCGCCGCGCGTGATCAACTGCTTCGGCTCGCCGAACGGCGTGAACCAGAGGTGGTTCGGCTGCTCCTGGCTCCATTCGAGACCGCCCTTGGTGCCGTAGACGCGCAGCTTCAGCGCGTTCTCGTTGCCGGGCGCAACCTGGCTGGCCCAGATCATGCCCTTGGCGGCGGGCGCCGACCCCTTGGCCTTGAAACGCAGCAGGACATGCGCGTTGTCGTCGAGCAGGCGGCCCGACACGAAGGCGTCGAGATCGGCGGCGAGCGAATCGAGCTCCAGGCCGGAAACGAAACGCGCCAGATTGTAGGCATGGGTGCCGATGTCGCCGGTCGCGCCGCCGACGCCGGATTTCTTCGGATCGACGCGCCAGGACGCCTGCTTCTGGCCGCTGTCCTCCAGCTTGGTGGTCAGCCAGTCCTGCGGATACTCGGCCTGGACGACGCGGATGTCGCCCAGCCTGCCGGCCTGGATCATCTCGCGGGCGTGCCGGATCATCGGATAGCCGGTGTAGTTGTGCGTCAGGACGAAGACTTTTCCGGACTTTTCGACGAGGGCGGCGAGCTTCTTCGCGTCGGCCAGGTTCGAGGTCAGCGGCTTGTCGCAGATGACGTGGATGCCGGCGTCGAGGAAGGCTTTTGCTGCCGGCCAGTGCATGTGGTTCGGCGTGACAATGGCGACCGCCTCGATGCCGTCCGGCCGCTTCGCCTCGGCCTTCGCCATCTCGGCATAGGAGCCGTAGTTGCGCGCCGGGTCGAGGCCGAGTTCGGCGCCCGACGCCCTGGCGCGCACCGGATCGGACGACAGCGCGCCGGCCACGAGCTCGAACTCGCCGTCGTTGCGCGCGGCGATTCGGTGCACGCCGCCGATGAAGGCGCCCTGCCCGCCGCCGACCATGCCGAGCCGGATGGGACCGCTGCCGGATTCAATCTGTTTGCCGCTGACCATGTCGATGCTCCCTCTCCTTTACCCTCCCCCTTGTGGGGAGGGTCGGCAAGCTAGCCGCGCGAAGCAAGGCTGGCTCGACGGGGTGGGGGTGCGTCATGCACCGCCGCTCACCCCCACCCCGGGTCGCAGGCCGCGCGCTTCGCGCCGCCTGCTCCGCGACCCTCCCCACAAGGGGAGGGTAAGCTCAGATCCCCATCACCTTGCGCAGCGCAGCGCGGTCCGGCTTGGCGCCGGCGAAATCGTCGAAGGCGCGTTCGGTGACGCGGATGATGTGGTGCTGGATGAACGGCGCGCCTTCGGCTGCGCCGTCTTCCGGGTGCTTGAGGCAGCATTCCCACTCGAGCACGGCCCAGGAGTCATAGTCGTATTGGGCGAGTTTCGAGAAGATGCCGGAGAAATCGACCTGGCCGTCGCCGAGCGAGCGGAAGCGGCCGGCGCGGTTGATCCAGCCCTGATAGCCGGAATAGACGCCCTGGCGGCCGGTCGGGTTGAACTCGGCGTCCTTGACGTGGAACGCCTTGATGCGCTCGTGGTAGATGTCGATGAACTCGAGATAGTCGAGCTGCTGCAGCAGGAAGTGCGACGGATCGTAGTTGATGTTGGCTCTGCTGTGGCCGCCGACGGCGTCGACGAACATCTCGAAGGTGGCGCCGTCGAAGACGTCCTCGCCCGGATGGATCTCGTAGCAGAGATCGACGTCGTTCTCTTCATAGACGTCGAGGATCGGCTTCCAGCGCTTACCGAGCTCGCCGAAGGCCTCCTCGATCAGGCCGGCCGGACGCTGCGGCCAGGGATACAGATAGGGGAAGGCGAGAGCGCCGGTGAACGAGACGGAAGCGGTGAGGCCAAGGTGCTTCGACGCCTTGGCGGCGAACTTCATCTGCTCGACGGCCCATTCCTGGCGCGCCTTCGGATTGTTGTGCACCTCGGGCGGCGCGAAGCCGTCGAACTGGCTGTCATAGGCCGGATGCACCGCGACCAGCTGGCCCTGCAGGTGCGTCGACAGTTCGGTGATCTCGACGCCGGCGTCCTTGCAGATGCCTGTCACCTCGTCGCAATAGGCTTTCGAGGAGGCGGCCTTTGCGAGGTCGAACAGGCGGGCATCCCAGGTCGGGATCTGGACGCCCTTGTAGCCGAGGTCGGCCGCCCATTTGGCGATCGCAGGCAAGCTGTTGAACGGCGCCGCGTCGCCGCCGAACTGCGCCAGGAAAATTCCCGGACCTTTCATGGTCTTGGGCATGCTGTCGTCCTCCCTCGTTTTTTCTCTCGCCGCGCTCGGGCGCGGAGATTGCCGCAGTCAGACGCCGGCCGCAATCCCGACGATCAAACTGCAATCGTTTACACTGGTATGACCAAACTGGCCGGCGTGGTCAAGAGGACATGATCGCGATCCGCGTCGGCGGGACACCGCCGAACGAGTCGACATTCGCCGTTTTCCAACACATATCCGGGCAGCCCTGCGGCCGCGTCCGAGCCTGCTTGCAGGCCAAAACAAAATCGGATAGTCGTCAGTGGACTTGTTTTGGTCGAACCAGTTGAGGAATTGGCGCGGCCCGGGAGGAATGCCACGGTGGCGGCCGCCAAGCCGCCGGATCGCGATGGCGCAGACTGGAGAGGAGATCCCATGCATCTTTCGACACACAACTGGATGCGCGCCGAGCCATTGGCCAAGACGCTCGCACGTATCAAGAAATATGGCTACGAAAGCATCGAGATTTCGGGCGAGCCGACGCAGTACGACATCAAGGAAACGCGTGCGCTTCTCAAGGAGCATGGCATCCGTTGCTGGGGCGCGGTGACGCTGACGCTCGGCGAACGCAATCTGGCGGCCAAGGACGAAGGCCAGCGCGCCCGCTCGGTGGACTACGTGAAGAGTGTGCTCACCATGGTCAGCGAACTGGAAGGCGAGATCATCACGCTGGTGCCGGCGACCGTCGGAAAGGTGGTGCCGGACGGCTCCGAGGAGGAAGAGTGGAGGTGGGTGGTCGACGCCACCAAGGAGTGCTTCGTCCATGCCAAGAAGGTCGGCGTGAAGATCGCGGTGGAGCCGCTCAACCGCTTCGAGACCTATCTGTTCAATCGCTGCGCCCAGGCGCTGGCGCTGGCCGACGCGGTGAGCCCCGAGGTCGGCGTCTGCCTCGACGCGTTCCATCTGAACATCGAAGAAGAGGACATGTACGACGCGATCCGGCTGGCCGGCAACCGCCTGTTCGATTTCCACGTCGCCGACAACAACCGCTTCGCGGCCGGCCTCGGCCAGCTCGACTGGAAGAAGATCGTCGGCACGCTGAAGGAGATCGGCTACCAGGGCGCGCTGACTAACGAGTTCGTCGCCCCGGTCGATCGGACGCCGGCCAACAAATATCCGACGATGGTCGACCGCGAACCCGTCGACATCTCGCCCGAACAGCTGAAGTTCATCCAGGACCACGGATCGAGCGTGCTGACGGAGGCGTTCTACGCCGACCAGATGCGTATCACGGCCGAGACGATCCTGCCGCTGATCAGGTGAGCCCCGGCGCCGGCCGGCCAGAACAGACCCTCGCGCGCGGTTTCGGCCGCGGCGAGTTCCGGGGAACGAGATGCGAATCGCACGGGTTCAAGCCTGGTGGGTGAGAATACCCATCGAGACCGCTCGCCAGCACAGGAGCGATTTCGGCCAGATCACGACGTTCGACGCGGCGATCGTGCGCGTCGAGACGGAGTCGGGCGTCGTCGGCTGGGGCGAAGGCAAGAACGCGGCAGGCAGCGCCGGCACCTACGGCACGCTGATCGGCCTGATCAATGCCGAATTCGGCCCGGCGCTGATCGGCCGGGACGCGCGCGACATCTCGGTCATCTGGGAGATGCTCTACAACGGCGTCCGCCACAGGAGCGCGGCGGCGTCCGGCCATGCCATGCCGCAGCTGGCGCGGCGCGGGCTGACGGTCGCCGCGATCAGCGCCATCGACATCGCGCTCTGGGACATCCTGGGCAAGTCGGTCGGACAACCCGTCTGGCGCCTGCTCGGCGGACGCAAGGCCGAGCGCATGCCGGCCTATGCCTCGGGCGGCTGGGCGCCGGCCGAGACGATCGGCGACCAGCTCGGCTCCTATATCGAGCAGGGCGGGTTCCGGGCCGTCAAGATGCGCGTCGGCTCGATGGACGGTGCGCCGCAAGTCTCGGCCGCGCGCGTGCACGCGGCGCGCAAGGCGCTCGGGCCGGCGGTGTCGATCATGGTCGACGCGCACGGCACCTATACGGTGGGAGACGCCAAGCGCTTCGCCCATCTCGTGCGCGACGCGGACCTCGCCTGGTTCGAGGAGCCGGTGACGGCCGACGACAAGCAGGGCCTGGCGGAAGTGCGCGCAGCCTGCGGCATCCCGATCGCCTGCGGCGAGAGCGAGGCGACGCGTTTCGACTTCCGCGACCTGGCGGTGCTGCGCGCCGCCGACATCTTCCAGCCGGACCTCGGCTTTTGCGGCGGTATCAGC
>JAUYMV010000454.1 GCA_030698645.1 Mesorhizobium sp. | reverse complement strand
CTTGACGCTGAGATCCGCCGGAAACCCCGTCGCCCCGTCGATGCCGATCGTGCCGCTCGCCGAGATCTTTCCGCCGGTCGAGATCGACCCGGTGAACGCGCGCAGCGTCGCCACGCCGCCGCCGAGCGCGATGTCGGCATTGATGTCGCCGATCGCGATGCCGGAGCGCGCATCGATCATGCGCGCGCCGCTTGCCCGCACCGTGCCGCCGATGTCGGGCGCCGACGTCGAACCGCGCACGGTGATGGCCACGTCCGCCGCGCCGCTGAGCGACAGGCCCTGCGCGGCGAGCCGGCTGGTCAGGAAACCGAACGGGACATTGCCGTTGAACTGGACGTTGATCGCGCCGCCCGGCGCCACCGAACCACCGCCGCGCATGGTGATGCCGCTGCCGTCGCCGACCGTGGCGTCGAAGTTCAGCGTCCCGTTGGCGAATGTTCCGGTCGAGGCGATCTGCAGGCCGCCGAAGCCGGCCGAGCGCGTCTGCCCGGTCTGCGCGCCGCTGAGCGTCAGGTCGTAGGCGACCGCCGGCGCGGAGGCCTGGCCGGAGATCCTGACCGTTCCGGCGACCGTGCCGGTGGCGCCGAGGCCGGGCGCGAAACTGTCGGCAAGCGAGGCCGGAATGCCCGACAGCGTCGCATCGAGCGCCAGCGTCGCGCCGACCGTGCCGGAGACGACCGCGCTGCCGCCCCCGATCGCCAGCGTCACCGCGTCGAGGCGCGTCACGCCGTTGGCGTTCACGATGGTCGAGCGCTTGGCGATCGTCGCCGCGATGCCGCGCACGGTGGCGCTGCCGGCGTCGAGCTCCACCGTCGCCGTTCCGTTCTCGAATTTCGCCCGGCCCTTGGCCTTGGCCGGAATGCCCGCCGCCGTCGCGCCGCCGTCGAAGCCGGTCCAGGCGCCGTCGCGCGTCAGCCGCACGTCGATGTCGCTGATCGCGGTCGCCCCGGCGGTGACGGACGCCGCCCGGATGCGCCCCGAAACCGCGGGCTGGGCGACGTAGTTCGCCACGCTCGCCTCGATGCCGATGGTCTGCCCGGAGATGTCGCCGCGCCGGAACGATTGCACCGTCGCGTCGATCGTCGCGCTCGGACCGTCCGCGGCGGTCTCGAACACGATCCGGCCGGACGCGGCCCCGCTCGCCTGTTGCAGCGCCAGCGCCGCCAGCGGCGCTAGGTCGGGCAGCGTGAAATCGACCGAGCCGACCGGCAGGAAGGCTTCATCGAGCACGAGGTCGCCGCTGATGCGGTTTTCGCCGAGCGTCAGCGAAAGTCCCGAAACCTCCCGCCTGCCGTCGCGGGTGGCGAGCTTGGCCGAACCCTTCAGCGCCTGTCCTTCGACCATGCCGGTCAGGCTGATGTCGGCGGCGGGTGCGTCGGCATTCGAACTTCCCGTTGCCGTCAGCGCCAGCCCGGTGATCGCCCGGCCGCCGCTCTCGATCCGGTCGCTGTTGAGTTTCAGGGTGAGCGTCGGTCCGACAACCGGGCCGTTCGCGGTCAGTCCGAAGGTCGCCGCGCCGCTGACGCCGTCGGCCAGCCCCGACAGGTCGGCGAGCGCGCCGGACAGGTCGGCTCGCACGACCCCGCCGGCCAGCCCGGCGCTGCCGCTGGCCGCGAGCTTGCCGGACGTGATGTCGAGGACCGAGAAGTCGACCGCCCCGTCGGCCTTGCGCAGGAAGGTGCCGGCAATCGCCAGGCGCTCGCCGAGAATGCCGCGCGCCGCGCCGGGCAACGCCGCCGTCGTCACGTCGCCGGTGAAATCGATGTCGGCCGAACCGTCGGTCCGGATCAGCGTGCCGCTGGCCGTCGCCGACAGCGCCTCGCCCTCGATCGAAGACCGCGTGATGGCGATCGTCTCCGCGCCGATGTCGGCCTTGATCGCGGCGGCGAACTGCCCGACCAGATAGGGCGCCAGACCCGCGATGTTGCTCGACACCGTTCCGGCCGACAGTTGCGCGTCGACGGGGCCGGTCCGCGTCCTGACGTCGAAGGCCGTCGACGAGACGTCCAGCCCGACATCGGTGAGCTTGACCTGCGGCGTGATGAGCTGGGCGAGATCGAGCGCGGCATCGACCACGGGTGTCGCGCCCGAGCCGGTGACGGACGCCTCGGCGCTGCGGATGTCGATCGTCACCGCGTCGTCGCCATCGCCGAAGGCGAGCCGCACCGGCGCGGCCTTGGCCTCGGC
>JAUYMV010000444.1 GCA_030698645.1 Mesorhizobium sp. | reverse complement strand
CTGCGCACACTGCCGTCCATGCTGTGGGCGAAGTTCTGGTACACCAGCAACGAGCCCTTCCAGAACTTCACGGTGGCCGAGGACAAGATGGAAGTGCCGAAGGTCGACTTCGGCACCAAGCCGGCCGGCGGCTGACTTTAGCGCCGCGTGGATCGCGCCGCTATGCGCGCGCCTTCGACACGTTCCGTGACTCGCATCGGCGGCCGCGTCCTCGCGTTCGCTATTGCCCTGCTGCTGACGTTCCCCATCCTCGCCGCCGAGCTTCTGCCGCTCACCGGCAGGGTCGTCGACCGTGCGGATCTGATTGACGCGTCGACGGAAGCTGCGCTGACGGCGAGGCTGGAGGCGTTCGAGAGGAAGTCCTCCGACCAGATCGTAGTGGCGACGCTCGACAGTCTCGACGGCGAAGACATCGAGACCTTCGCCAACCGTCAGTTCCGCGCCTGGGGGCTCGGCCAGGCCGGCGAGAACAATGGCATCCTGCTGGTCGTCGCCAAGAACGACCGCAAGATGCGCATCGAAGTTGGCTACGGGCTGGAAGGCACGCTGACCGACCTGCACGCCAAGCTCATCATCGAGAACACTATGGTGCCCGCCTTCCGCGCCGGCGACTTCTCCGGCGGGATCTCGTCGGCGGTGGACGACATCGTTCTCGTGCTGGAGGGCAATGCGGCAGAACTGGAATCGCGGGCGCTGCGCAATCCGCCGGAAGGCGAGGATATCCCGATCTTCGTCATCCTGTTCATGATCCTGTGGGCGACCATCTTCTTCGGTAGCTTCGCGCTCGCTTTCCTGGCGCCAATCTATGGCAAGAAGCTCGGGCCGGGCCGCTATCGCTGGCTCGGCATGGATATGGACTTCAACAGTTCCGGCCGTTCCAGCGGCAGTTCGTCGAGCGGCTGGTCGTCGGGCAGCAGCAGTGGCGGCGGATTTTCGGGTGGCGGGGGTTCGTCCGGCGGCGGCGGCTCCTCGGGCAGCTGGTGAGGTGACCAATTGAGCAACACCGGAGCACACACCATCGACCGCGACCGTGTCGCAAGCGCCATCCGCGACGCCGAGGCCAGGACTTCTGGCGAAATCTACTGCGTGCTGGCGCGGACGAGCGACGGA
Source organism: Mesorhizobium sp. (assembly GCA_030698645.1). Lineage (GTDB taxonomy): Bacteria > Pseudomonadota > Alphaproteobacteria > Rhizobiales > Rhizobiaceae > Mesorhizobium_A. Next base: position 1,003 of record JAUYMV010000444.1, on the reverse strand, counting down.
TACTTCCTCGCCGCCGCGTTCGCGGTCGCCTTCGCGATGCTGCTGGCCAGTCTCCTGGCGGGCTTCGCCCTCGAGGCATGGTGGGTTTCGATCCGCATTCCGTCGTTCGTCGCCGCGCAGATCCTCGCCTACGGCGCCGCCCTCCTGCTGCTCCAGGCTTTTCCGGCTCTGCGCATCTGGCTGGTGCCGAAGCGGGTGCGGTATGCCAAGGCGCATGACAATGCGCGCAAGCAGTTCCTCGCGCGCAACGTGCATCTGACGGCGGGGCGCACCGGCGTGCTGATCTTCGTCTCGCTCGCGGAACGTTATGGCGAGGTGCTGGCCGATTCCGGCATCGACAAGAAGGTGCCGCAGGCGACCTGGAACGCGGCGGTCGCGCAGTTGACCCAGGACGCGGGCGCGGGGCGCCTGACCGAAGCCTATCTCACCGCGATCGGAACCGTGGGCGGACTGCTCGCCGAGCATTTCCCGCGCGGTCCGCGTGACCGAAACGAACTCGACGACCATCTGGTCGAGATCTGAGTGAATAGCGCCGTATGACTCTTGCGCGATTCACGGACGCGCGGTTATGGTTAACAAATCATGACCACGCTGACGATCGACATCCGAAAGGCCGAACCCGCAGATGCCGGCGCCATCGCCGACATCCACCATGAAGCGTGGCAGGGCGCCTATGCCGGCATCATCCCGCACCGCGCCTTGACCGCGATGATCAATCGGCGCGGCAGCGAATGGTGGGCCAATGCCATCCGCCGCGCCGCCTCGGTGCTGGTCGTCGAGATCGGCGGCAAGGTCGCCGGCTACGCCACGATCGGCAAGAACCGGGCCCGCGAACTGAAGCAGGAAGGCGAGATCTACGAACTCTACATCCGGCCGGAGTGCCAGGGCATCGGCCTCGGCACCCGCCTGTTCAACGCGGCGCGCGAGCGGCTCGCCAGCCACGGGCTGCGCGGCCTCGTCGTCTGGGCGCTCGAGGACAACGACAACGCCGTCTCTTTCTACG
>JAUYMV010000443.1 GCA_030698645.1 Mesorhizobium sp. | reverse complement strand
GCGTTGCGTCCGAGCATCGGGGTCCTAGCGTGGGTGGGCAATAGCAGGCGTTGTTTGGAGAGTGGCGAATAGCGAATAGCGAATAGGGGAAAAAGAAGCGTTCTGACGAGTCTCGTTCATGACTGGCGCGCCTGTAGGCTGCGGATCAGGGCGCGCATCATCCGTCCAACTTCATCACACCGCTTCATCAATCGACCGACATCCTCTGCTGCAGACAATCCGACTCTTTCTACGATCACCAAATGGGTCTCGAGTTCCTTTAGCGAGCCTTGCGCGACGCGAAGATACTGTACGAACGACCCAGTGTGTTCCCGACCGTGCCCCTCTGCGATATTGGCGGCAATCGAAACGCTCGCCCTCCTGATCTGTGAAGTCATCCCATACGTCTCGGACTTCGGAAACAACTGCGTGGTGTGGTAGCATTCGACGGCGAGTTCAACAGCAGCCTTCCATACCAGGAGGTCCCGGTATGAAGTGATCGCGTCTCGAACTGCCTCCGGCACAAGCTCCTCGCTCTTCCCTACTCGCTACTCGCTATTCCCTATTCGCTTCCTGGCCATTCGCCCCTAATCGTCCAGCACCCACGTATCCTTCGTCCCGCCGCCCTGCGACGAGTTCACCACGAGCGAACCCTCTTTGAGAGCCACCCGCGTAAGTCCTCCCGGCACGATCTGGATCTTGTCCGACACCAGGACATAGGGTCGAAGATCCACATGCCGGGGCGCCAGGCCGGCTTCCGTCAGGATCGGACAGGTCGATAGCGCCAGCGTCGGCTGGGCGATGTAGTTGGCAGGCTTGGCGGCGAGCTTCGCCGCGAAAGTCTCGCGCTCCTTCTTCGACGCGGTCGGGCCGACCAGCATGCCATAGCCGCCCGAGCCGTGCACTTCCTTGACCACCAGTTCGGCCAGGTGCTCCTGGACATATTTCAGGCTGTCCGGCTCCGAGCAGCGCCAGGTCGGGATGTTGCCGAGGATCGCCTTGCGGCCGGTGTAGAACTCGATGATCTCCGGCATGTAGGAATAGATCGCCTTGTCGTCGGCGATGCCGGTGCCGGGCGCGTTGGCGATGGTGATTTTTCCCGCGCGGTAGACATCCATGATGCCGGGCACGCCGAGCGTCGAATCGGGTCGGAAGGTCAGCGGGTCGAGATAGTCGTCGTCGACGCGCCGGTAGAGCACGTCGATCGGCGTATATCCCTGCGTCGTGCGCATCGCGACGCGGCCGTCGATGACGCGCAGATCGCTGCCCTCGACCAGTTCGACGCCCATCTGGTCGGCGAGGAAGGCGTGCTCGAAATAGGCCGAGTTGAAGATGCCGGGCGTCAGCACCGCGACCGTCGGCGAGCCCTTGCAGCCGTCCGGCTTCACATTGGCCAGCGACTGGCGCAGCAGCTGCGGATAATTCTCGACCGGCCGGACCTTGACGTGCTGGAACAGCTCCGGGAAGAGCTGCATCATCGTCTCGCGGTTCTCCAGCATGTAGGAGACGCCCGACGGGGTGCGCGCATTGTCCTCGAGCACGAAGAACTCGTTCTCGCCGGTGCGCACGATGTCGGTGCCGATGATGTGGGTGTAGACGCCTGCCGGCGGCCGGACGCCGATCATCTCGGGCAGGAAGGCGACGTTGCCGGCGATCAGTTCCTTGGGGATGCGGCCCGCCTTGAGGATTTCCTGGCGATGATAGATGTCGTCAAGAAAGGCGTTCAGCGCCACGACGCGCTGTTCGATGCCCTGCGTCAGCCCGCGCCATTCCTTGCCCGACAGGATGCGCGGCACGATGTCGAACGGGATCAGCCGCTCGGCCGCTTCTTCCTCGCCATAGACGGCGAAGGTGATGCCGGTCTTGCGAAAGACCCGCTCCGCGTCGCCCATCTTTTCCGTCAGGCGCGCCGGGTCCTGTTTCAGCAGCCAGCTTTCATAGGCGGCATATGGCTTTCGGACCCCGGTGCCATCCGGGCGCATTTCGTCGAACGCAACCACGCTGTTACTCCCCTGCCCCATCATTTCACTGGCCACGGTGGGGAAATGCAAGTGCAATCCGCCAGTTCCTGCGCAAGCTTGCGCCATTGCGCGCATTTGCTTAGCAAAACGGCAGGATGCGTGTGTTTTGACCGGGAGATTGGCGGCAAAAGGGGCGCTTCAGCCATGCGGCGATCAGAACGCGCGAAACGTCATGATCGTATAGGTGTCCCTGATTCCGCCGACGGAATGGACCTGCTCGTTGACGAAGTGGCCGATGTCGACGCCGTCCTCGAGGTAGAATTTCGCGAGCAGGTCGAACTCGCCGGCGGTCGAGTAGATTTCGGAGGCGATTTCCTTGTCCGCGATCAGGCTGGCGACCTCGTAGGATTTGCCGAGTTCGCATTTGACCTGCACGAAGAGCACTTGCATCGAAATCCATTCCCTGGCTGCGTGAACCCGACATTCGCAGTTTGCCGCCGCGCCTGCAAGGCAATGTCGGACATCCATCTGTCGCGCGCGCCCCAGACACGCATCTGTGAAACCATGGCGGCGGTTATTGCGTATCATGGGCATATTCCGGCACCGTACCCGAGCGCCAGCCGGACGATCGGGCGGCATCCCCGGATGGGAGCTTTGCCATGCGCCTGCTTCTCGCCGCCGCGGTTTCGGTTCTGACGACATTCGGCGCCATGGCCGGCGAGGCCGAAGTGCGCTCCGCCCAGGCGGCGATCGACGGCCAGTTGCGCGCCTTCCTCGCCGACGATGGCGCCGGCGCCTACCGCTTCGCGGCGCCCAACGTGAAGCGCATCTTCCCCACCGTCGAAGCCTTCATGGGCATGGTGACAAACGGCTACGCACCCGTCAGGCGGCCGAAGAACTATGCCTTCGGCAAGGTGCAGGAAATGAGCCCGACATCGATCGTCCAGCAGGTGCTGATCGTCGGACCCGACGGCAAGGACTACGAGGCCGTCTATACGCTGGAGCTGCAGCCCGACGGCACGCATCTCATCACCGGCTGCAGCCTGCGCGCCTCGAATGCGCTCAGCATCTGAAGCGGCCTACTCGGTTTCGGTCAATCCGAGCATGCCGAGCACGACGACGGTGAGAAAACTGACCGCGAAACCCATCACCGTTCCCCAACTGGTGTCGACGACGGCGATCAGCCCGTCATAGCCCTTCAGCGTCGACAGATTGGTGAAATTGTAGGTGAGGTAGGCGAAGAAGCCGAACAGCGCCCCGTTCATGCCGGCGAGGAGAGCGCCGCCGGTGAAGCCGGTCGAGACCGCGAAATAGACCAGCCCGACCACGTAGAACGCGTAGAAGATCGCCGCGATGCCCCAGCGCGGCTGGTCGAGGATCAGGTCGCCGATCCGGCCCATGTAGAAGCCGCGCGCGACGAGTCCCAGCCAGATCCCGTCGAGAATGAGGAAGATGACGAGCGCAATGCCGTAGGCGGCGAGATATTTCATGGCGGTTCTCCAGGGATCGGCCGGACGCGGCGCCGCGTCCCGCCATAGTTACGTCCGCGGCAGGCGACGAGTTTCCCGCCGCCCGGAAAAAGTTTCAATTCGGCGGCAAATCGCCCCGCGCCCACGCCTCGCTCGTCTCCGCCGCATGGTCGGCGAAGCGGTGCGCGGCGATCGCGCCGCGGATGCCGCGCATCAGGTCCTGGTAGTAGGAGACGTTGTTCCAGGTCAAGAGCATGCCGCCCAGCGCCTCGCCGGACTTGATCAGATGATGCAGATAGGCCCGGCTGTAGTCGCGCGCTGCGGGGCA
>JAUYMV010000442.1 GCA_030698645.1 Mesorhizobium sp. | reverse complement strand
ATGCCTGGCGCGCTTCGGCCAGCGCGGCGGCGTCGCCGGCGGCGCGGCCGAGCAGCAGGAGCGCGCGGCCGAGGCCGTCCTGGACGGAGGCGAAGCGGTAGGGTGCGTCGGCCCGCGTCCAGAGCGGCAGCAGGACGCGGTAGGCGGCGGCGGATTCGGCGAAGCGGGCGGCGGCGTCCGGCGCATCCTCGCGCTCGCCCTCGAGGCGCAGCACGGTCGCGAGGTTGAGCTGGGTCAGCGCGAAGTCGTCGGGGGCGAATTGCGGCGTCCAGATTTCGAGCGCGGACCGATAGGCGGCCGCCGCCTCGGCGTAGCGCGCGGGGCCGTCCTCGAAGCGGGCGAGCGAGGCCTGCACATTGCCCAGATTGTACTGGTTGGCGGCGAATTCGAGCGGCACGCGGTCGCGCGTGTTGATCTCCAGCGCCGAGCGGTAGGCGGCCAGCGCGGCGTCGAGCAGCGCCGGGTCCTGCCGGCCGGCGCCCTCGGCCTGGAGCATGGTGCCGAGATTGTTCTGGGTGCGCGCCCATTCGAGCGGCACCTTCTCGCGCGTCCATTCGCCAAGCGCGGCGCGGTAGCAGGCGGCCGCCTCGGCCATCAGCGCCAGGTCGCCGCTCCGCTCGGCGCGGGCGGCGAGCGCGTTGCCGAGATTGTTCTGGGCGTGCGCCCAGTCGAGCGGGAAGCGGGCGCGGTCCCAGACGTCGAGCGATGCGCGATGAGCGTCGGCCGCGCGCAGCAACGGCGCATCCGTGCCCAGGGTTTCGCCGAGCGAGGTCAGCGTGACGCCGAGATTGTCCTGCGCGGCGGCCCATTCGTAGGGCGCGGAGTCCTTCGTGGTGATCGACAGCGCGGCGTCGAGCGCCGCCACCGCGTCCTCCAGGAGCTGCGTGCCGCCCTCGACGCCGGCGAGGCTGCGCAGCACGGTCGCCCGGTTGCTCTGGGTGCGCGCGAAGCGCTGCGGCTCGGCGGCGCGCGTCCAGACGGTCAGCGCGTCGTCATAGGCGGCGACGGCGCGCCGCAGCACGGCAGTATCGCCCGACCTTTCGCCGATCGAGGCCAGCGTGTTGGCGAGATTGTTGTGAACCTGCGCCCAGGCAAACGGATCTCGATCACGCTTGCGAACGGTCAGCGCCGCCTCATGCGCGGCGACCGACCGCAGGAGGCGTTCGGTGCCGGTCTCGCGGCCACCGAGCACTTCGAGCGCGTTGCCGAGGCCGGTCTGCGTGGTCGCCCAGGCGTCGCGGTCGTCCATGCCAAGCGCCAGGCGGGCGGCGTCCTCGCCGGTGGCGATGGCTGCCTCCAGCGCCGCCGCGTCGCCGCGAAACTGCCCCTGGGCGGTGAGCGCGCGCATCTCGGCGTCGCGGTAGCGCCAGGCGAGCCGTGCGTCCCAGCGGGCGACCTGGCGGAATGCCTCGGCATAGTCGGCCGCGGCGCGGGCATGGTCGAAGGCGAGCGCGTGGGCGGCGGCGCTCTCGGCGTAGACGGCGGCGAACTCGACGCGGCGCTGCGCGACATCCGACTCGGCGGCGTCGACCGTTTCCCGGAGCGTTGCGACGCGGGCCTTGGCGCGGTCATGGAAGCGGATCGCGCTTTCCAGCGCCCCGTCGTCGAGCGCGGCGCGGGCAAGCGACGACAGGCGGGCAATCTCGCGATCGGCGCTCGTCAGCGCGGCGCGCTCCGCCATCATGGCGCGCACCGTATCGGTCTGGCCGCGCAGCAGGCTTTCCAGTTGCGCCGGGTCGCGCGGCACGTCCTGCCCGAGCGCGCGCAGCATGCCGTAGAGGGCGTCCATCGGCACGCCGGTGCTTGCCGCGACGCGCTCGACCTGGCTGCGTCCGGCGTCGGGGAGGGCGGCGATGGTCAGCAGGAGCTGGCGGCGCTCGGCGACGATCTCGCCCTCCTCGCCGGGCGCGGCGTCGGGCGCGCGGCCGAAGAAGAGCAGGCGGCGCAGGCTCTCGTTGACCCAGGGACGCTGCCGGCCGGCGGTCTTCAGGTAGACCTCCTCGGCGACCATGCGCATCACGGTGCCGAACTCCGCGCCGGTCATGGCGGCGAGGTGGCGCAGCACGGCCGCCGCGTAGGGGCTGTTGCCGCCGGGCGCGCCGTCGAGCGCGGTGCGGCCGGGCGCGGCGGCGAAGGCGATGACTTCGCCGAGATTGTCCGTGGCGGCGGTTGCGGCGGC
>JAUYMV010000439.1 GCA_030698645.1 Mesorhizobium sp. | reverse complement strand
CACCGCCATGTCGAAGCCCGGCATGGCGACGCCCGGCGAGCCGTGCTTGACCGGCAGCAGGCCGAGGCCGACCGGGTTCTGGCTGATCGGCGAGCCGGTCTCGGTCTGCCACCAATGGTCGATGACGGGGACCTTGAGCATGGCTTCCGCCCATTCGATGGTCGGCGGATCGGCGCGTTCGCCGGCGAGGAAGAGCGTGCGGAACTTCGACAGGTCGTAGCGCGGGATGAACGCGCCCTGCGGGTCCTCCTTGCGGATCGCCCGGAAGGCGGTCGGCGCGGTGAACAGCGCAACGACGCCGTGCTCGGCGATGACGCGCCAGAAGGTGCCGGCGTCGGGCGTGCCGACCGGCTTGCCCTCGAACAGGATCGTCGTGCAGCCGTGCAGCAGCGGCGCGTAGGTGATGTAGGAATGGCCGACCACCCAGCCGACGTCGGAGGCCGCCCAGAAGGCCTCGCCCGGCCTGACGCCGAACTCGTTCCACATCGACCATTTGAGCGCCACCATGTGGCCGCCGGTGTCGCGCACGACGCCCTTCGGCTGGCCGGTCGTGCCGGAGGTGTAGAGGATGTAGAGCGGGTCGGTTGCGAGCACCGGCTCGCAGGGGATTTCGCGGCCCGACTGCCGGGCGGCGCCGACCGTCGTCGCATAGTCGACGTCGCGGCCGGCGATCATGGCGCATTCGAGCTGCGGCCGCTGCAGGATGAGGCAGCGCTCCGGCTTGTGCGCCGACAGTTCGATGGCGTGGTCGAGCAGCGGCTTGTAGGCGACGGTACGGCCGGGCTCCAGGCCGCAGGAAGCGGCGACGATCAGCTTCGGCGCGCAGTCGTCGATGCGCGTGGCGAGTTCCTTGGCGGCAAAGCCGCCGAACACCACGGAATGCACCGCGCCGAGGCGGGCGCAGGCGAGCATGGCGAACACCGCCTCCGGCACCATCGGCATGTAGAGGATGACGCGGTCGCCCTTGGCGATGCCGTGGTCCCTGAGAACCGCGGCAAGCGCCGTGACTTCGCGCAGCACGTCCTGGTAGGTGAAGCGCGATATGGTCCCGGTCATCGGGCTGTCGTGGATCAGCGCCAACTGGTCGGCGCGGCCGGACGCGACGTGACGGTCGACCGCGTTGTGGCACATATTGGTCGTGGCGCCCGGAAACCAGCGCCCGTAGACCCCGCCGTCCGGATCAAACACGCGATCCCAGGGCGTAAACCAGTCGATGTCCTGCGCCGCGTTCGCCCAGAACGCATCCGGATCGCGCTTCCATCGCGCGTAGACTTCACGATAGGTCGATTCCATTGGGCCCTCCCAGGCGGTGCAGCGACGTATCTAGCCAATTGGCGGCGCGTGCGTCCACTCGACTATCGACCATGCTTTGACATCGAGTACTGACACTGATCAAAGGCGGGTGCGGCGCGGGGCGCGCCGCCCGGAGCCGCATGTCCAAAGCGCTTGCCCTCGTCATCGTCGCGATGATGGTCGTCCATTTGATCCGGCCGCTCGGCCTGCCCGGCCTGCGGCAGCGCCGCGACGTCTGGAAGATCGCGGCCGCCGCGCTCGGCGCCATCGGCGCCACCGTGCTGCTCAGTCACGCGAACTGACAAGGCCGATACGATCGCCACGCGCCAAACGGGGCGGCGGCGACGCCGACCGGAAAACCGCCCGCTCCGGCGGTTGTCTCGCGCCGCGCAGCGACGGCGCCGCTGGCGGTCAGCGGGCGCGGGAGGCTTCGAAAATGCTGTCGATCGCCGAGGCCAGCGCGGCGTTGAACTCGGCGTCGCTTTGTTTCGCCGACAGGCCCTCGGTCAGGGCGCGCGAGAAGCTCGCGATGACGCCGTCGTTCTGCCACAGCTTCACGTTCGCCTCGTCGCGCGAATAGCCGCCCGACAGCGCGACGACGCGCATGACGCGCGGATGGTCGACCAGCGGCCTGTAGAGGTTCGCCTTGGTCGGCAGGGTCAGCTTCAGCATGACCTGCCTGTCCGCCGGCACCTGGTCGAGATGCCTGAGGATCTCGGCGAGCAGGAGGTC
>JAUYMV010000431.1 GCA_030698645.1 Mesorhizobium sp. | reverse complement strand
CGGGGCGGAGCATATCTTGCAGGCGCGGGCCGTCGGCCGCCTCGACGAGGCCGACCTGCGCCAGCCGGCGCGCGAGCTGGCGCGGCGCGCGCGCCACATCGGCCAGCGAGCGCAAGCCCTCGGGCAGCGCCGGATCGTCGGATGATGGCTCGCTGTCGCCCCAGTGCACGGGCGCGGCGCGGTCGAGCGCGGCGTCGAGATCGTCGCCGAGAGCGGCGCCCAGCGCCGTCTCGTAGCCGCGCTCGACCCTGATCTGCTCGACCACCGCCGGAAACAACCCGCCGGACTGGGCGTTCAGGATCTTCGCCAGCGTGCGCGCCTCGGTCTCGATGCGGGCGAGCTCCGCGCGCGCCTGCTGGAGGGGCGCGCGCGACGCGGCTTCGGCCGCGCGCGTGGTTTCGACGGATTTTTCAGCCGCCAGCGTCGCCGTCTCGGCGGTTGCGACGGAAAGGATCGCCTGGTCGACGAGGACCTGCTTTTCGGCGGGATCGGCGAGCCCGGCGAGCTTCTGCGCGATGTCGGCCGCCTCGCGGTCGGTGTCGGCGAGCTGGCGCTCCAGGCGGTCGCGCCGCTCGGCCGTCTCGCGCAGGCTGCGCTCGGCCTGACTGCGCTGGGCGGCCGCCTCGGCGCGTTCCGACGTCAGTTTCGAGAGCGCGCCTTCACTCAGCGTCAGCCGGGTCGAGGCCTCCTCGAAGGCGCCGCGCGTCGCGATCTCGCGCTCGACCGCCGCCTCGTCCTCGGCCTTGAGATTGGCCTCCTCCTCGCCCAGCCGCTGCAAGATGTCGGCATTGTCGCGCACCATCTGCTCCTCGCGGGCGATGTCGGCGTCGAGCTGGGCAATGCGCTTTTCGAGCTCGACATGGCGGGCGCGGATGCGCGCGGCCTCCTCCTCGACCTGGGTGCGGGCGATGGTGAGGCGCTGCAGCGCGGCGGCGGCCCTAGCCTCGGCCTCGCGCAGCGCCGGCAGATGATGCGCGCCGACGGCCTGCTCCTTGGCGGCGTCCATCTGTTCCTTGGCGCGGTCGCCGACAAGCGCGGTGGCGGCGGAGAGCGCCGACTGGGCTTCGGCCTCCTGCGCCCTGGCGATGGTCCAGCGCAGGTGCAGCACGGTTGCTTCCGCGGCGCGGATGTCGGCCGACAGCGCCTTGAAGCGCGACGCCTGGCGCGCCTGGCGCTTCAGGCTCTCGATCTGGGCTTCCAGTTCGCCGACGACGTCTTCCAGCCGTTCGAGATTCTGCTCGGCGGCGCGCAAGCGAAGCTCGGCCTCGTGCCGGCGCGTGTGCAGGCCGGAAATGCCGGCCGCCTCTTCGAGCAGCGCGCGGCGCGCCTGGGGCTTGGCCTGGATCAGCTCGCCGATGCGGCCCTGGCCGACCATCGAGGGCGAGCGGGCGCCGGTCGACTGGTCGGCGAAGAGGAGTTGCACGTCCTTGGCGCGCGCCTCCTTGCCGTTGATGCGGTAGCTGGAGCCGGCCTCGCGCTCGATGCGGCGCGAGATCTGCAGTTCCTCGCCGTCGTTCCAGGCGGCGGGCGCCTTGCGGTCGAAATTGTCGAGAAAGAGCGTGACCTCGGCGGTGTTGCGCGAGGGGCGCGTGGCGGATCCGGAGAAGATGACGTCGTCCATGCCGGACGCGCGCATGTTCTTGTAGGAGCTTTCGCCCATCACCCAGCGCAGCGCCTCGACGAGGTTCGACTTGCCGCAGCCGTTCGGCCCGACGATGCCGGTCAGGCCGCTTTCGATGACGAATTCGGACGGTTCGACGAAGGACTTGAAGCCAAGCAGACGCAGCCGGGAAAAGCGCATCAGCCGCCCTCCCCGCAACGGCGCGCGGGCACAGGCGCGCCGCCGGGCACGCTAGACCATGCTGTCGATGAGCGCCGACATTTCGTCAACCGTCAGGGCCCCCGCATATCTGTTGCCGTTGATGAAGAAGGTCGGCGTCGAATCAACGCCGAAATCATTGGCGCCGCGCGTCCTCACAGCCCTGATGTCGTCCAGAAGCTTCTGGTCCGTCAAGCACGCCTCGAATGACTCCTGTGAAAAACCGGCGAGTTTGGAAATCTGCATCAGCGCGGCCTTGGCATCCGCCACCGCCGCCCAGCCGCCCTGCTGCTTGAACAGCACGTCGACCATGGCGAAATACTTGTCGTCCGAACAGCGCGCCAGCATGAAGCCGGCCTCGGCGCGCGGGTCGAAGGGGAACTCGCGGAAGATCATCCGCGCCTTGCCGGTGTCGATGTATTTCGTCTTGATCTCGGGCAGGGTCCTGGCGTGGAAGGTGGCGCAATGCGGGCAGGTCATCGAGGCATATTCGACGATGGTGACCGGCGCGTCGGCGTTGCCGATGGACTTTTCCGGCAGCGCGCCCGGCTCGAGCAGCTTTGCCATGTCGACCGTGCCGACCGGCGTCGGCAGCGCGGTGGCGGGCTTTGCGGGCGTATCGGCGGCCTCGGGCGTCTTCGGCGCATCCTCGCCGCAGGAGGCGAGCAGGACGGTGGCCGAGACGGCGGCGAGCGAAAGGACGACGTCTCTGCGACGCATGGAGCGGATCATGGAATCACCTGTTGCTGACGAATGTTCGAGAATGCAGATAGCAGACCGATGGTTATGACGCCAATTATGGCAAGATTGACCGTGTGCCTATCGCGAAGTTCGGATGCCGCGTTCACGAACACGCTACTCTTCGCCGGAAACTACCGCTTCGATCCCAATATCGTCCTGCCCAGCCGCTCAAGCGAGGCGCGGAGCGCGTCGTCCTCGATGCCGTCGAGGACCCCCGCGATGCGCGCGGCTTCCGCCGGCGAGAGCGCACGCGGTGGCCTCGGCGCGGGCTTTCGCTCGCGCGCGACCGGCTTCTGCACGATCTTGATGCGGGCGACCGCGGCGAAGCCGAGGAAGGCATTGATGCGGGCAATGATCTCGCCGGTCTCGTGCTGCAGATGCAGCGCGGCCGAGCCCTCGCAGGCGACGATCAGCGTCGCCGGCTCGAACGGATCGTCCTCGCCCGAACGGCGCGGCCAGGCGATCTTTTCCGGCCGCGTGCGGGAGGCCAGCCTTTCGCCGACGATTTCCTCCCAGGACTGCACGAGCCCGGTCGAGATGCCGGCCTTCTTGCGCAGGACGGGATCGAGGATGCCGGTCGCGATGTCGCCGACCGGCCTCGCATTGCCGGTGCGCGGAGTGCCTGCCATGTGTCTGTCCCGATGCGATGGCCACTGGATTGTTCGGCCGAACCTATCGTATGCCGGACGCCGATGACATCCCACAAGCACGATCCGGGCCTCGGACGCGAACCGGGCCGCAGCGCGGAGCGACAGGAGCTGGCCGACGCCCTGCTCGGCTGGTACGACCGGCATCACCGCGACCTGCCCTGGCGCATATCGCCCGCAGCGGCGCATGAAGGTGCGCGCAACGATCCTTACCGGGTCTGGCTTTCCGAGATCATGCTGCAGCAGACGACGGTTCAGGCGGTGAAAGCCTATTTCCAGGCCTTCGTCGCGCGCTGGCCGACGGTGGAGGCGCTGGCGGCGGCGGA
>JAUYMV010000295.1 GCA_030698645.1 Mesorhizobium sp. | reverse complement strand
CGTGCGGTCGAGGAAGTCGCGGTCATGGCTGACCAGGATGACGGTGCCGGGAAAACCGGCAACCAGCTCCTGCAGCAAATCGAGCGTCTCCATGTCGAGATCGTTGGTCGGCTCGTCGAGCACCAGCAGGTTGGCCGGCTGCGCCAGGATGCGGGCGAGGATCAGCCTTGCGCGCTCGCCGCCCGACAGTTCGCGCACCGGCGTGCGCATCTGCTCGGGTCGGAACAAAAAATCCTTCATGTAGGAGGCGACGTGTTTTTCCTCGCCATTGATGGTCAGGCTGTCGCCGCGCCCGCGCGTCAGGAAATGGCCGAGCGTCTCGGCCGGATCGACCTGGTCGCGCTTCTGGTCGAGCGTGGCGATGTCGAGATTGACGCCCAGGCGGATGGTTCCGCTGTCGGGTGCCAGTTCCCCCGTCAGCATCTTCAGGAGCGTCGTCTTGCCGGCGCCGTTCGGGCCGACGAGGCCGATGCGGTCGCCGCGATTGATGCGGATGGAGAAGTCCTGGACGACGGTGAGGTCGCCGAAGCTCTTGGAGATGTGCTTCGCTTCGATGACCAGCTTGCCGGATTCGGCCGACTCGCTCGCCGCCATTTTGGCGACGCCCTCGGCGCCGCGATGCGTGCGGTGCTTCTGGCGCATCGACTGAAGGTCGCCCAGCCGGCGCATGTTGCGCTTGCGGCGCGCCGTCACGCCGTAGCGCAGCCAGTGCTCCTCGCGGACGATCTGGCGGCCGAGCTTGTGCTGGTCGCGCTCTTCCTCCTCCAGCACCTGGTCGCGCCATTCCTCGAAATGCGCAAAGCCCCGGTCGAGGCGCTTGGTCTGGCCGCGGTCGAGCCAGACCGTCGCCTTCGACACGCGCTCCAGAAAGCGGCGGTCATGCGAGATCAGGATGATCGCGGAAGACGAGCGCAGCAGTTCGTCCTCCAGCCACTCGATGGTGGCGAGGTCGAGATGGTTGGTCGGCTCGTCGAGCAGCAGGATGTCGGGCTCGGGCGCCAGCACGCGGGCGAGTGCTGCGCGGCGCGCCTCGCCGCCCGACAGCGTGTCGGGATGTTCCTCGCCGGTCAGGCCCAGATGCTCGATCAGATAGGTGATGCGGTGCGGGTCGTCGGCCGGGCCTCGTCCCGCCTCGACATAGGCGCGCACGGTCCCGAACCCGTCCATGTCGGGGATCTGGGGCAGGTAGCGGATCGTCGCGGAAGGGTGGCGGAACACCTCGCCGTCCTGCGACTCGACGAGGCCGGCGGCGATCTTCAGCAGCGTGGACTTGCCCGAGCCGTTGCGGCCGACCAGCGCGATGCGGTCGCCGGTCGACACCGAGAGATCCGCGCCGTCGAGCAGCGGCGTGCCGCCGAAGGTCAGCTTGATGCGGTCGAGTTTCAGCAGAGGGGGTGCCATTTATGCCCTTGTGTCGGTCGGATGCGCCAGCAGCAGCGCGCGGCCCGTCTGGAGCCCGATGCGCAGCGATGCGGTGACGCGATTGGAAATCGTCAGCGACGAGCCGAACGGCACCGTCACCTGATGGAGCGGCCATTCCGCGCCCGAAACGCTGAGGCCCGAAAGCTCCGTGAAGCCGAGAATCGAAAACAGCGTGCCCGGCGCATAATCGAATGCGGCCTCGCCCGCAAGCAGCGGCAGGCCTTCCTGCGCGCCGCTGGTCAGCCGCACGTCGATCCCGCGCTCCGCCAGGCGCATGGCGAGCGCCAGATGCAGGAAGGCGTGATCGGCGCGCGGGCCGCCGAAGGCGCCGGCGATCAGCAGCCGGGTCGCGCCGCGCTCGAGCGCGATGTCGATGGCGAGTTCGCCGTCGGTCTTGTCCTTCGCGGCGGAGAAGGTGCGTCGTTCCACATCGGGGAATGCCGCGTAGTCGGCGTCGGTCGCCGAATCGAAATCGCCGACCCAGAGTTCCGGCGCGATGCCGAGCAGGCCGGCATGGCGGATGCCGGAATCGGCGGCGATCACGCGCGCGCCGGCGGCCTGCGCGGCGAGGCGCGGCGTCGCGGTCAGGTCGCCGCCAAGCAGGATGAGGAACAGGCTCATGGCCGCGCGCTCTATCATGCCACGGCGCAAAAGCGAACGCCGCGCATCGATATGCTTGCGCCGGGCAGGTCCGCCCCCTATGTTCACGGCGCTCTAACGGGGTGCCGCAAGCGAGAGATCGCGAACCGGCTGAGAGGCGAAAGCCAACCCGCTGAACCTGATCCGGTTTGTACCGGCGGAGGGATTAGACGCTACGCCCAGCGCCTCAATTCCCTTTCACTCGAAATGAAGGAGGCGCCAGATGCCCAGAACGATCCCCATTTTCCTCGCCACTTTGATGCTCGCTGCCCCGGCGGCGGCGCAGGGCAAGCTCACCGTTTACACCTATGAGAGCTTCACGGCCGAATGGGGTCCCGGCCCGATCGTCGAGAAGAATTTCGAGGCGGAATGCGGCTGCGACCTCGAATTCGTCGCGGTCGCCGACGGCGTCGCGCTGCTCAACCGCGTGCGCATCGAGGGCGCGGCCGGCAGGGCCGACATCGTGCTCGGCCTCGACACCAACCTGACCGCGGACGCCGCGGCGACCGGGCTGTTCGCGCCGCACGGCATGGCGACCGACATGTTCGACGTCAGGGGCGGCTGGACCGACAAGACCTTCCTGCCCTTCGACTTCGGCTACTTCGCCGTGGTCTACGATTCGCAAGCCATCGCGACGCCGCCGGCGAGCCTGAAGGAACTGGTCGAGGGCGATCCGGAGCAGAAGATCGTCATCCAGGACCCGCGCACCTCGACGCCCGGCCTCGGCCTCGTGCTGTGGATGAAGTCGGTCTATGGCGACAAGGCCGGCGAAGCCTGGGCGAAGCTCAGGGGCCGCGTGCTGACGGTGACGCCGGGATGGAGCGAGGCCTACGGCCTGTTCACCAAGGGCGAGGCGCCGATGGTGCTGTCCTACACCACCTCGCCGGCCTATCACATCATCGCCGAGCAGACGGAACGCTACAAGGCTGCGGCGTTCTCCGAGGGCCACTACCTGCAGATCGAGGTCGCCGGGATGACGAAGAAGGGCGCGGAGAATAAGCTCGCCGCGCAGTTCCTCGCCTTCATGACCGGACCGGGGTTCCAGGACGTGATCCCCGAGACCAACTGGATGTTCCCGGCGGGAAAGCTGTCGAAGCCGCTCAACCCGGCCTTCGACACGCTGGTTCAGCCGGCAAGGAGCCTGCTGTTCGATCCGGCCGAGGTGGCGGCAAACCGCAGGGCCTGGGTGGACGAGTGGGTCGAGGCGATGAGCAAATAGGGCGGCGCATCGTCGGTGTCGCTGACTGGATATTGACATGATGGCC
>JAUYMV010000422.1 GCA_030698645.1 Mesorhizobium sp. | reverse complement strand
CCCGCCGCGCGTATGCGCCAAGAA
The DNA here is from genome assembly GCA_030698645.1 of Mesorhizobium sp. GTDB lineage: Bacteria > Pseudomonadota > Alphaproteobacteria > Rhizobiales > Rhizobiaceae > Mesorhizobium_A. The sequence continues at coordinate 4,884 of JAUYMV010000422.1, read as the reverse complement.
CAGATGCGCATCGGCGCCTGAGATGAACGCATGACGGATGCCAGAACGCTTCGAACCGCCGTTGCCATGATGGCGCTCGCGTGCGCAGGCGGCGCCGAGGCGGCCGACCCGGAAGTGGCGTTCCCGGAATCCCGATGGGGCGTCTCGCTCGGCGGATTTGCAGGTGTCCAGCCAGCCTATGAGGGCTCGGACGAGTATCGCTTCGTCGCCTATCCGCTGATCGCTCCGAAGTATTTCGGCGCCGGCTACGATGCGGACGCCCGCGCCCGGGTCGATTTCCGCGGCATCGACGATGTCCGGGTGACGGCGTTCCGCTACGGCGGTCTCGACGTCGGCCCGCTCGCCGGCTACAGCTTCGGCCGCGACGAAGGCCTGTCCAGCCGCCTGGCCGGCCTCGGCGACGTCGATGGCGGCCTCGCGGCCGGCGGCTTCATATCCTACACGTTCAACCCGGTCTTCGTGGACTTTGCCTACCATACCCAGGTCACCGGCGATTCCGACACGGGCTACACGTTGCGCTTCGGCGCCGGCGTCGCGCAGAACCTGACCGAGCGGATGGCGCTCTCGGCCTATCTCGGCGGCTCCTATGCGTCGGAAGACTACATGGACAGCTATTTCTCGGTGACGCCGGCGCAGGCGGCGCTTTCCGGCGCGGGTCTCGGCGTCTTCGACGCGGCGGGCGGCTTCAAGGATGTCGGCCTCGATCTCGGACTGGACTACCGCCTGACCGATCGACTGACGCTGCAGAGCAAAGCCGGCTACGCCCGGCTTCTCAACGACGCCGCGGCGAGCCCGATCACCGCCGCGCGCAACCAGTTCTCGGGCGGGCTCGGCCTCACCTACCGTTTCGGCCGCACCGACTAGCGTGGACGAACCCATTGCCCGCAGCGCGGCGTCATGCGCCACCCTTCTGTGAACATCCATATTCATTGACTCCGTCCACTAAATCGCCAATCCTCTGCCTGTTCCGGCGGAGAATGCGGATGGGCGACGTGCAACTGGACCTGATCGCCGCCGTGCGGCGCTTCAACCGCTTCTACACGCGGCAGATCGGCCTTCTCGAGGAAACGCTGACCCGCAGCGAGTACACGCTTGCCGAAGCGCGCGTGCTGTTCGAACTCGGTCATCGCACCAGCCCGGCGCCGCCCGACCCGGGCGGCGAGCGTGGCTTCTTCACGCGGACTTTTCACGCCTATGTCGGGCCGGCCGCGTCCGAGATCGCCGACGAACTGAGCCTCGATCCGGCCTACCTGACGCGCATCCTTCGAAAATTCGCCGCCTGCGGCCTGATCGAAGTGCGCGTTGACGCGGCGGACCGCCGTCGCCGCATCCTGTCGCTGACCGAGAGCGGCAAGGCCGCGCTCGAGCGCCTGCAGTCGGCGGCCGACGAACAGACCGCCGCACTGGTCGGGGATCTCGACGCGGCGGCGGCCGAAACGCTTGCGGCATCGCTCGCCCAGGTCTCCCGGCTTCTTGGGGAGAGCCCCGCGGCCGGGCGCATCGTCGTGCTCCGCCCGCACCGGATCGGCGACGTCGGCTGGGTGATCCAGCGCCAGGCGGTGATCTACGCGCGGGATTATGGCTGGAACGGCGAGTTCGAGGCGCTGCTGGCCGAGATCGGCGCGCGCTTCATCCGCGACTTCCGGCCTGGCCGCGACTTCTGCTGGATCGCCGAGATCGATGGCGCGCCCGCCGGCACCGTCTTTTTGGTGCACGATCCGGACGACGCGGACGTCGCGAGACTGCGCATGCTGCATGTCGAGCGCGGGGCGCGGGGGCTCGGCGTCGGTCGCAAACTGGTCGACACCTGTATCGACCAGGCGCGCGCCAGCGGCTATCGCCGGCTGGTGCTGTGGACCAACGACATCCTGCACGAAGCGCGCCACATCTACGAGCGCGCCGGTTTCGGACTGACGGCCGAGGAGCGCCACCACAGCTTTGGCAAGGACCTTGTCGGGCAGACCTGGGAACTGGGGCTGTAGCGCGGGAGCTCAGCCGCGCGCGGCCGACAGCGCCTCCGGCAGCGCCGCAGCGAACACCGCCATGTCGGCCTCTGGCCCGGTGCTGACGCGGATGCAGCGGTCGAGGCCGGGCGCCATCGGCTTGCGCACGAAGACGTCGCGCGCGATCAGTTCCTGCATGATCTTCAGGGCGAACGCGCCGTCGGCGCCGCAATCGATGGCGACGAAATTGGTTGCCGAGGGCAGGGCGGATAGTCCGCTTTCCGCGGCGATCGCGCCGATTCGCGTGCGCGCCTCGGCCATGCGTCCGACGACCGCGCGCAGATAGGCTTGGTCGGCGAGCGCCGCCGCGGCCGCGACCTGCGTCATCCGACTGACGCCGAAATGGTTGCGCACCTTGTCGAAGGCCAGGATTGCCCCGGCCTCGCCGATCGCATAGCCGCAGCGCATGCCGGCGAGCCCGTAGGCCTTGGAAAAGGTCCGCATGCGAAGGACGTTCGGGCGCGCGACCTCGAGCGGAGGCAGCGCCGATGCCGGCGCCATGTCGCCGTAGGCCTCGTCCAGCACCAGCAGTGTGGTCTCCGGCAGCGCCTCGATGAACCGGGAGATCTCGCCGCCCTCCCACCATGTCCCCATCGGATTGTCCGGATTGGCGAGATAGACGAGCGGCGCGTTCTCGCGGCGCACCGCGGCGAGGAGCGCTTCGAGGTCCTCGCGGTCCTCGCGGTAGGGCGCGGTGACCAGCCGGCCGCCGAATCCGGCGCCGTGGTAGTTGAAGGTCGGATAGGCGCCGAGCGAGGTGACGACCGGCATGCCCGCCTCGATATAGAGCCGCACGACGAGGCCGAGCAGCCCGTCGATCCCTTCGCCGACCGCTATGTTGTCCGCCGCGACGCCATGATGGGCGGCCAGCAGCGTCTTCAGCTCGAAATTCTCGGGATCGCAGTATTTCCACATGTCGGGCGCGGCCGCGGCGATGGCCGCTGCCACCAGCGGCGAGGCGCCGAAGCCGTTCTCGTTGGCGCCGATGCGCGCGCGGAAGGGCCGCCCGCGCGCGCGTTCCTGGGTTTCCGGCCCGACGAAAGGGACGGTGGAGGGCAGCGAGGCGGCAAGTGCGGTCAGGGCGGGGCGGTCGGCCATGGCTTCGGTTTCACCTGAAATGGGTGGGCGGAGCACCCTATGCGGAGGCAATCCCGACGGCAATCCGGCGCGTCACAGCTGCTGTGCGATCTGCGCCAGCATGGCGAAGTCCGCGATCGTGCCCGGCTCGTCGCTGGGCAGCGGGTCGGACGAATATTTGACGAGCACGATGTTGGCGATCGGATCGATGTAGAGCCGCTGGCCGTGGATTCCGTCGCCGACGAAGGCGTCGCGCTGGTCGCCAAGCTGGTACCAGCACGAGCGGTAGCGCCCGGCCGGGAAGGTCGCCGCGAAATTGCCGGCCATCCAGGCGGCGCGGTCGCCATTGCGGCGCATGTCGTCGACCCATCCGGCCGGGACGATCTGCCCGCCGTCCGCCCCGCGCCCGCCCTTGAGGACGCATTCGCCGAAGCGTGCGAGGTCGCGCGCGGTCAGGCACATGCCGCCGGCCGCACGTCCCGAGCCGACGCGGTCGACCGTGACATAGGCCGGCCCCCGGGCGCCTATCGGCTTCCACAGCCGCTCGGCGAGAAAGCTGTGGAACCGCGTGCCGGTCGCCCGCTCGATGACGAGACCGAGCATGTCCGTGTTGGGCGAGGCATAGGCGAAGACCTTTCCGTGCGGGCCGGCGGCCTTCGGCAGCGAGGCGATGACGTCCTCCATCAGTTCATGCCGGGTGCCGGGCCGCTCGGGATTCCATTGCGTCGCGCGCCGGTAGCGGTCGAAATCGCCTTCCAGATCGAGATAATTCTCCTCGAAGCCAAGGCTCACCGTCATGTCGAGCAGGTCGCGGACGGTCGCCTCAGCATAGGCCGAATGCGACGGCACGGGCACATAGCGCGAGACCGGCGCGGTCTCGTCGAGTGCGCCGTCGGCAATGGCGATGCCGGCCATCATTCCGGTGACGGATTTGGAAATGGAGAATACGAGATGCGGCTGGACGGTGGAGCCATGCGGGGCGTTCCACTCGGCGACGATCCTGCCATCGCGCAAGGCCACGAAGCAGTCGCCATGCGACGCCTCGAAATGCCCGGCGGGCGAGGTCTTCGTGCCGTCCGCCGCCGTCAGCACCATGCCATCAAGCGCTCCGAGGCCAGGCGTGTCGGCGCCGGTCTCCATGCCGCAGGCGATCTGCGCCGTCGGCACGAACTCGCTGACATTGTGGAACGTCCAGCGGTTGAACGGCCATTCGCGCCAGTTGGCAAGGGTGATGTCGCGGCGGGAAAACGGGGGGGCGGTCATGCGGGCGGCTCCTGATCGGTACGGAGGCTTAGCCCGCCAGGAGGGACGCCCGCAACGATGTTGCGGTGGTCCAGAAACGAAAAAACCCGGCGGTTGCCCGCCGGGTTTCTCAAGTCAGACGAAGAGCTGACTAGAAGTAGCGCGTGAAGCGCAGGAAGCCGGAGACGGTGCCGTCCGGATCCGCATGCGGGTAGAAGGCGTTGGCCGAGACATCGTCGTAACGCAGTTCGGCGCGCACTTCGAAGTTCGTGACCGGAACCCAGACCACGGACAGTTCCGCCGCCCAGGCATCGTTGCCGCGGGTGAAGTCGGTACCGGCGTAGTAGAGGTTGTTGAACCACTGGAACGCGACCGAGGCGCCCAGCGTTGCGCAGAACTGCTGGTGGTACGAAGCCAGGCTCGACCACTCGGAACCGCCGTAAAGCGAGGTTCCGGCCCCGCCGAGGATGGACGGACCGCCTGCGTTGAATGCATGCGAGCCGTCGGCCCAGAAGCCGATCACGCGCAGCGACGAGCCGGGCATGTTCGGGATGTTGAACTG
>JAUYMV010000417.1 GCA_030698645.1 Mesorhizobium sp. | reverse complement strand
GCCGCCGGGGCTCGTGCCGATGATGCCGGAGCAATAGATCATGCCGTTGGCCGCGACCGCCGGCGCGAAATGCCAGGCATCGTAGACCCCCTGCAGTTCCCTTGGCACGACCGTTCGGCGCATCGAGCTTTTCTCCGTTGCTGGCGCGCAGGCAAGCAGGTCGGCGGCGATTGATCAACCGTCGAATGACGGCCGCGAGCAGCCGAGACGGGTCATGCGCCGAAGATTTCGCCGTCGGTTCGGCCGCAGTGAACAAGAGGCCGCGGCGACCCGATCAGGCGCGAGCGAATATTCGTCCGCGACCGCGTAGGACGCGGCGATCCCCTGCGTAGTATCGCAATGCACCATATTGACTGCGAACGATCGTTCGCATAAATGAGAATGAACGTTCGCTCTTTCGGATGCTCTCATGACGGACCTGGATACCACCTTCGACGACGCCGGACCCGGCGACGCGGATGCGCCGATGACGCGCGGGGAAAAGCGCGAGCAGACGATGTGCCGCATCATGGAGGCCGCCAAGAAGTGCTTCGTGCACGCCGGCTTCCAGGGCGCGTCGATGCAGCAGATCTGCGCCGCCGCCGAGATGAGCCCGGGCGCCCTCTACCGCTATTTCCCGTCCAAGGAGGCCATCATCGGCGCGATCACCGAGGCCGACCGGTCGCAGGACGCCGAGATATTCCGGACGATGTTCGAGAACCCCAACGTGGTCGACGGTTTCGTCACCGCCGCAATGGCGCATGTGCGCCATATGCACGAGAGCGGCAACGCCTCGCTTTTCACCGAAATCCGGGCGGAATCGATGCGCAACGAGGCGATCGACCTGACCTGCCAGAGCGCCATGGGCACCGTGCAGCAGGGGTTCCGCGACTATCTGCAGGGCGCCATCGACCGCGGCGAGATCGAACCCTGCGTCGAGCTGGACGCGATGCTTCCGATGATCATCGCGATCGGCGAGGGGCTGGCGATCAATGATCTGCCGTCCAAGGGCGTGCCGCTCGACAGCATCGAGACGCTGATGCGCGTCACGGTGGAAGCCATGCTGCGGCCGCGCAAGCGGGCGAACGCCAACGACAACTGATCCACGCTGGGCTCCAGCGTCACCGACGAGACAACCATGTTCCTGTTCCGACCGACGATCATCCCGGCAACCGTGGCGGCCTTCCTGCTGGGAGGACCCTTCGGGGCCTTCCCGTCGCGCGCGGCGGCCGAATCCGCCGCGCCGCCGGCCATCGCCCAGCATGCACCGGCGATCCGCGTCGTCAGCGCCGAAAAGCGCGTGCTCGTCGAGACGCTCGACGTCACCGGCACCGTGCTGCCGCGCCAGGAAGCGGCCGTCGGCGTCGATGTCGGCGGCCTGATCGTCATCGAACTCAACGCCGACAAGGGCGACATGGTGAAAAAGGGCGACGTGCTGGCAAGGCTCGATTCGACCGCGCTCGAGACCCAGCTCGCCCAGATGGACGCCAACAAGGCGCAGGCCGAGGCGAGCATCGCCCAGGCGGCAGCCCAGGTGACGGATGCCGGGATCGGCGTGCGGCAGGCAAACGAGTCGCTCGAAC
>JAUYMV010000404.1 GCA_030698645.1 Mesorhizobium sp. | reverse complement strand
CCAGACTTTTTCGCGCATGCGCGGAGGGAGATCCGAGTGCCATTCGGCGGGCTTGGCGCCGAAGCGGTCCTGGAAGCGTTCGAGGAAGGCATGCGTCAGCGCGATCTCGGGGATCAGGATGAGCACCTGCTTTCCGGCCTCGACCGCGGCGGCGATGGCCTCGAAATAGACTTCGGTCTTGCCCGAGCCGGTGACGCCGTCGAGCAGGGTAACGGCGAACTTACCGGCGCGTACGCTGGCTGCCAGTTGGTCGGCTGCCGCCTGTTGATCGGGATTGAGGCCGGGCGCGGCATAGCTCGGGTCGGGGGGAGCCACGACCGGCTGGGGCGGGATCATCACCGTCTCGAAGACGCCCTGCGCCTTCATGCCGTCGATGACCGACGCGGTGACGCCGGCGGCGTGCGCCAGGCCCGAGCGCGTCCAGGCGAGGCCGTCGCCAGCCAATTCCATCACGCGGCGGCGCGCGTCGGTCAGGCGGTCGGGCGCCGCGCCGGTGGCGCGCAGGCCCGCGATCCAGGGCTCCGGGTCGAAGGCGGCCGGCACGCGCAGCACCATGCGCGCGGTCAGGCCCGGCGGCGACAGCGTATAGTCGGCGACCCAGTCGACGAAGCGGCGCATGTCGCCGGACAAAGGCGGGCAGTCGAAGGCCTGGGTGATCGGCCGCACCTTCTTCGGATCGACGCGGCCGCCGTCGCCGTCCCAGACGACGCCGGCGACCTCGCGGGGCCCCAGCGGCACCTGCACGATCGAGCCGGGGCGAACCTGCATGCCCTTCGGCACGGCATAGGAATAGGCCTGCTCCGCCGGCATCGGCACCAGCACCGGGACGGTTTTCAATTCGCGCGAATCTTCTGTCATCTCGCGTGACCTTGCCCCGATCTTCGTTTAGAGCAAGTGCGAAACGCGGACGGACGGCTAGGGGCCGCCGCCGGGCGCCTGCGGCGCGCGGAAAAATGCCAAGGAGACGGCCATGAAATTCTTTGTCGATACCGCCGACGTGAAGGATATCCGCGAGCTCAACGACATGGGCCTGATCGACGGCGTGACCACCAATCCGTCGCTGATCCTGAAGGCCGGCCGCGACATCAAGGAAGTCACCAAGGAAATCTGCGACATCGTCAGCGGACCGGTATCGGCCGAAGTGACCGCGGTCGACTACGCCGAGATCATGCGCGAGGCCGCCGTATTGGCAAAGATCGCCGACAATATCTGCATCAAGCTGCCGCTGACGCTGGACGGGCTCAAGGCCTGCAAGGCGCTGACGTCGGACGGCCACAAGACCAATGTGACGCTCTGCTTCTCGGCGACGCAGGCGCTGCTCGCCGCCAAGGCGGGCGCGACCTTCATCTCGCCCTTCATCGGCCGGCTCGACGACATGGGCTTCGACGGCATGGAGCTGATCGCGGAAATCCGCACGATCTACGACAATTACGATTTCGACACCGAGATCCTCGCCGCCTCCATACGCACCGTCGACCACGTCAAGCGCGCGGCGCTGATCGGCGCCGACGTCGCCACCGTGCCGCCGGCGACGCTGAAGGCGCTGGTCAAGCATCCGCTGACCGACAAGGGGCTGGAGCAGTTCCTCGCCGACTGGGCGAAGACCGGCCAGAAGATCGGCTGAACCCGGCGGCTCACCAGTCCTCGTAGGCCGGGCAGGCGGAGTCCTCGACCCTGCTGAGCAGGAATTCGCGGTCGTCCGCGCCGGATTCGAGGTCGACCGAATCGCCCTCGTCGCAGCCCTCCGACATGCGGATGCGGCCGTCTTCGCCGAGGCTGACCAGGATCTTGTCGCCGGGCTTGCGCGACACCGAAACGCCGCCGCCGTCGCACTCGACGCCGCAGCCGATGCTGGCGCCATTGGGGCCGCACTCGCCCATCGCCGTCAGCGTCCTCGAACCGCCGCGCCGCTTCGCCAGCAGGGCGAAGTAGTAGTTGCGCTGGCCGTGCGGCGCGAATTCGTCGGGGTCATGCCGGTAATAGGCGAGGCGGAACGCGATCTCGGTCACCGTCTGCTTGGGGTGCTGCCTCAAGTGATCGGCCGTGTAGGTGCGCGCATAGCAGATATGGCGGCCGGGCTCGGGCGGCAGGAAATCGGCCAGCGCCCCCTCCTCGCCGGGCTTGATCGACTGGCCGGTCGCCGGCAGGGGCAGCGCGCAGAGTGCTGCCAGTCCAGCTGCGAAAGCGTATCGGATCAGACGTCGCATCGGCGTCCCCACAGTGCGGCCGGGCAGATCGGCGAGGATAACGCGACAGGGGACGCGGCGTAAAGGCGGGGGCCTCGCTCAGCCGGGCGAGAAGACGGCGTCCGGGGAGGCGGCGAGGTCGACGGTGACGTGATGGTGCAGGGCGGCGGTGGCGTCGGACGCGTCGGCCGGCAGTTCGTCCGGCTGGATCGGCCGGCCGAAGGCGATGCGGAACTGCCTGCCCTTCTTGTTCAGCAGTTCGTGAAACAGCGTCATGTCGCGCATTTCGGTCGAATGCTTCGACAGGAAGTAGAACAGGCCGGAATTGCGCGCGCTGATGTGGGCCGGCACGATCGGATAGTCGTAGCGGCGGGCGAGCGCGGCGACGGAATTCTGCCAGGGACGCTCGGTCAGCCTGCCTTCGTGCCAGTAGGCGAGCCGACCGGACGGGAAGAGGACCACGGCGCGGTTGCCGGCGAAGGCGCGCGCGGTCATCTCGAGCGTATCGCGTCCCTTGCTGTGCGTCTTGGCGTCCTGACGCCACTCGACCGGGATGATTAGGTCGCGGAAGCCGGGCGCGACGCGCAGGGCGTCGCGGTTGGCGAAAAAGGTGAGATCGGGGCGGACATCCTTCAGAGCATCGAACATGGCGATGCCGTCGGCGATGCCGGTCGGGTGATTCGGCGCCAGGATGAAGCCGCCGGACGCCGGGATATTGTCGAGCCCGGTGGTGGTCAGGTCGAGCGAGAGCAGGCGGCTGATGTGCTGGAAAGCGGTCCAGCCGTCCATCGTCGCGATGCGGTCGGCCATGTCGACGGCCTGGCGGTAGTGGAAGAGCTGCAGCAGGATCGGGCGCAGCACGGGCCAGAGCGGGTGGCGGGAGATTCTGGTCGTGCGTTCGGCGATGAGCTGGTCGACGACGTGGCCGTCTTCCTGGCCGAGCGCGGCACGTATCCTGCCGCTTAACGTTCCCAAGTGCGACGATGTCATCGTCTGGCATCCATACCGGCTGAATTTCCGCCCCTGTTTCGCCCAGCACCGTGACGGCGCAATGACGACAGGCGAACAATCGCGCGAAAGCCGAATCGTTCCCGACCTCAGCCGGCGGGCAGGCGATCCAGGTCCTGCGCCACGGCATGGCGCAGAAGCTCCGCAAGTTCACGCGCGGCCCGATTCTGCGCGTCCCGTTCCGCCCGCATGGCCGCGAACTCCTGGCGTGGAACGTCGAAGGACGCCGAGATGGAGCGCCGGCCGATGGCGTCACTCTTTCCGGTCGCGATTTCGGTGAGCCGGTAGGTCGACGTCAGAATGATCGAGCCGGCGGTCGGCTCGGTGTCCTTGGTCTGCTGAATGACGGCCGTCGTCGCGTTCTGCGACGAGACGCCGAGTTCGAGCGTGTAGGTCGGCGTGGTCGTGCGGGCGGCGCCGCCGTTGAGCAGGAACAGCAGATGATTGCGCACTTCGAGCCCGTGCCGGGTGGTTTCCGGCTTGACCGCGACGGAGGAAAGCCGCTCGGCCGGACCGGCAAGCGCGCCCGTCGTCGTCGCGGCGTCGCTGTAGAGCGGCCGGACGGTGCAACCGGCGCCCGCCAGCAGGACGAGCGCGAGGCTGAACGCGAGGCCGGCTCGCGGCGTGCTGGTGCGCGAACGGCGCTCAGGCAACGACATTGACGATCCTCTGCGGCACGATGATCACTTTGCGCGGGGCCTTTCCCTCGAGCGCCTTCTGTACGAAATCGAGCGCCAGCGCTGCCTTCTCGACGGCAGCTTGATCCGCGTCGCGGGCAATTGTCAAATCGCCGCGCTTCTTGCCGTTGATCTGCACGGGCAGCACGATTTCGCTGTCGACGACGAGCGCCGGGTCGAATTGCGGCCATGGCTGTTCGGCCGCCAGGCCCGCGCAGCCGACCTCGGCCCAGCACTCCTCGGCCAGATGCGGCATCATCGGCGCCAGCATGACGACGAGGAACTCGACCGCCTGGCGCGCCGCCGAAACCGTCGCTGCATCGGCCTTGCCTGCGGCGATGTCGGCCAGCGGCGCCTGCAGCGCGTTGGTCAGTTCGTAGAGGCGCGCCACGGCCTTGTTGAAGCCGAGCCTGCCGATCTCCTCGCCGACCGCCTTCAGCGTCTTGTGCGCGATTTTGGAGATGTCGGCGGCGGGGCCCTCGGTCGCGGCCTTCGGCGCGGCGCCCGACAGCGCGGGCGCGGCTTCCGACACCAGGCGCCAGACGCGCTGGACAAAGCGATGCGCGCCCTCGACGCCGGCCTCGGTCCAGATGACGTCGCGCTCGGGCGGCGAATCGGACAGCATGAACCAGCGCGCCGTGTCGGCGCCGTAGCTGGCGATGATGTCGTCGGGGTCGACGACGTTCTTCTTGGACTTCGACATCTTCTCGATCGAGCCGATCTCGACCGGCGTCCCGTCGCTAATCAAGGCGGCGCGGCGCCTGCCGTCGGCCTCCTCGATGCGCACCTCGGCCGGCTGCACCCAGCCGTCCGGACCCTTGTAGGTCTCGTGCACGACCATGCCCTGCGTGAACAGGCCCTTGAACGGCTCGACGATGTCGAGATGGCCGGTGGCGCGCATGGCGCGGGTGAAGAAGCGCGAATAGAGCAGATGCAGGATCGCGTGCTCGATGCCGCCGATATACTGGTCGACGGGCAGCCATGCATTGGCCGCCTTCGGATCGGTCGGATCGTCTTCCCAGGGCGCCGTGAAGCGGGCGAAATACCAGGACGAATCGACGAAGGTGTCCATCGTGTCGGTCTCGCGCCTGGCGTCGCTGCGGCCGCATTGCGGACAGGCGACATGGCGCCAGGTCGGGTGACGGTCGAGCGGATTGCCCGGACGGTCGAACTCGACGTCGTCGGGCAGCTTCACCGGCAGGTCGGCCTTCGGCACCGGCACGACGCCGCAATCGGCGCAATGGATGACCGGAATCGGGCAGCCCCAGTAGCGCTGGCGCGAAATGCCCCAGTCGCGCAGGCGGAAATTGACCTTCTTCTCGCCCATCGGGCGGTTGCCGATGCTCTTGGCGGCGAGCAGCGATGCGACTTCCTCGAAGGCGGCCTTCGGCGTCTTGCCGTTGAGGAAGCGTGAATTGATCATCACGCCGTCGTCGACATAGGCCTCCTCGGTGATCTGGAAGGTCGCCGCGTCGCCGTCCTCGGGCATCACCACCGGCACGACCGGCAGGCCGTATTTGTTGGCGAAGTCGAGATCGCGCTGGTCGCCCGACGGGCAGCCGAAGATGGCGCCGGTGCCGTAGTCCATCAGCACGAAATTCGCCACGTAGACCGGCAGGGTCCAGCTTGGGTCGAACGGATGGACGACGCGGATGCCGGTGTCGAAGCCCTTCTTCTCGGCCGTTTCGATCTCGGCCGCCGAGGTGCCGCCATGGCGCACCTCGTGGCAGAAGGCGGCCAGCGCCGGATTGGTCTCGGCAGCCTTCTTCGCCAGCGGGTGGTCGGCGGCGATCGCCATGAAGGAGGCGCCGAAGATCGTGTCCGGACGGGTCGTGTAGACTTCGAGCTCGGTCTCGCCGCCGGGCGCGGAGGCCACATCCAGCGGCCAGCGGATCAGCAGGCCTTCCGAGCGGCCGATCCAGTTGCGCTGCATCAGCTTGACCTTGTCCGGCCATTCGCCGAGGCCGTCGAGCGCGTCGGACAGGTCCTGCGCGAAATCGGTGATCTTGAAGAACCACTGCGTCAGCTCGCGCTGCTCGACCTCGGCGCCGGAACGCCAGCCGCGGCCGTCGATGACCTGCTCGTTGGCGAGCACCGTCATGTCGACCGGGTCCCAGTTGACCTTGGAGGATTTGCGCGTCACCAGCCCCTTGGCGAGGAAGTCGAGGAACAGCATCTGCTGGCGGTGGTAGTAGTCGACGTCGCAGGTGGCGAATTCGCGCGACCAGTCGAGCGACAGGCCCATCGACTTCAGCTGGCCGCGCATCGTGTCGATGTTCTTGTAGGTCCAGTCCTTGGGATGCACCTTGTTCTGCATGGCGGCATTCTCGGCCGGCATGCCGAAGGCGTCCCAGCCCATCGGATGCAGGACGTTGTAGCCCCTGGCGCGGCGGTAGCGCGCGACGACGTCGCCCATGGCGTAGTTGCGCACATGGCCCATGTGGATGCGGCCCGACGGATAGGGGAACATCTCGAGCACGTAGTATTTTTCGCGCGGATCGTCGTTCTTCGTCTCGAAGAGCCTGGCCTGGTCCCAGGCCTTCTGCCATTTCGGTTCGGACGCGCGGGGATTGTATCGTTCGGTTGCCATGCCCGGGATTTCACATAAAAGATGCGGGGATCGTTGCGGCGGACCTTCATCATTATTTGCCGAAAGCGTCAACCGTCGGACGGCCGTTCGGCGGCGCGAAGGCGTCAGGACATACTGGATACCGGGCATGGATGAGACTGTCGGCAGATTGCGCCTCGTCGAGGCGAAAGTGGCGGCGGCGGCGGCGGAGGCCGGGCGCGCGGCCGGCGCGGTGACGCTGGTCGCGGTGTCGAAAACCTTCGAGGCCGGCGACATCCGGCCGGTGCTGGCCGCCGGGCAGCGCGTGTTCGGCGAGAACCGCGTCCAGGAGGCGCAGGCCAAGTGGCCGGCGCTGAAGGCGGAATTTCCCGACATAGAGCTGCACCTGATCGGTCCCCTGCAATCCAACAAGGCGAAGGAGGCGGTGGCGCTGTTCGACGTCATCGAGACGGTCGACCGCGAGAAGATCGCCGCGGAACTGGCGAAGGAAATCGCCCGCCAGGGCAGGGCGCCAAGGCTCTACGTGCAGGTCAACACCGGGCTGGAGCCGCAGAAGGCCGGCATCGACCCGCGCGAGAGTGTCGCCTTCGTCAAGCGCTGCCGCGATGTCCATGGCCTGGCGATCGAAGGCCTGATGTGCATTCCGCCCGCCGACGAGAACCCCGGCCCGCATTTCGCGCTGCTAGCCAGGATCGCGGGCGAGGCGGGCGTCGCCAAGCTCTCGATGGGCATGTCGGGCGACTACGAGACCGCGGTCGCCTTCGGCGCGACGAGCGTCAGGGTGGGAAGCGCGATCTTCGGGACGCGCTGAGCGGTCAGTCCCGCGCGCGCCTGAGCGTCAGGACCATCTGCGACAGTTTGGCCCCGAAGGGCTGGCGGGCGAAATCGAACCCGGCGGAGAGCGCCTGCAGGATCGGCGTCAGCGGGTGATAGATCGCCGGGCGCTCGGCCGAGACCCGAACCCATCCAAGACGCTGCAGGGCAGCCAGAATCGACACGCTCCAGAACGGCGCTCCCTGCGTGTATTCGAAGCCCGCGACCTCAAGCCCGGCCTCGCGCCCGATGCGTTCCAGGCTTTCGCGCCTGAAGATCACGAAATGCCTTGGCGTGTGATAGCCGGCCCATGAGCGGTGACGAAACAGGCGTGCGTCCAGGCTGTCGAAGTTTGGCGTCTTGATCCAGATCAGCCCGTTGGGCGTGAGCAGGCTTGCCGCCTTTGCAAGCACCGCCCGGGGATCGGGAACATGCTCGATCAGGTTGAGCATCAGAATGAGGTCGAAACGGCGCCCCGCCGCGTCGAACTCCTCGAACCGGCCCAGGAAATACGCGTGCCCGGCCTGCAGGGCGACGTCCCTGGCGCCCGGGTCGATGTCGACGATGGTCGACGAGCGGAACCGCGGATCGGCGGCCTTCACCTGGTCGGCAAGCCAGCCGGTGCCGCCGCCGATGTCGAGCACCGACAGGTTGTCGCCGGGGATCTGGCGGGTCAGCCGCTCGAGCGCCCGCCGATCGAGCCATTCCTTGATCGAAACGACGAGGTTCTTGCTGAGCTTCTGGAAGGAGTAGTAGTTCGCCGGGTAAATCCGGTCGAGTTCGTCGGCGAGCATCGGATGGACGAAAAGGACGCCGCAGGCGCTGCAATGCCAGATCTCGAACGCGTCGTCGGAGGTGAAATATTCAATGTCCATGGCGCGCGCATGCAACTGCGTCTGGCGGCCGTGGCAGAGCGGGCATTCGGCAACGCCGTGATCGGTCGCAGCCATCGCCATTCAGATCGACAATAGCTTCAGGAAGGTGCTGCCATAGGTCGTCCTGCGCTGCTCCAGGATCGGCCGCGCATGGGTGTTCTCCAGGAACGCCTCGTATTCGGGCAGGTTCGTGTAGGAAATCTGCGGCTCCCAATGATGCAGCAGATGCCGATTGAAGCCGGCCCCGCCGAAGGTCGAGCTGAAAGCGCCGTCCCTGAACATGCGGGTCATGGCGCCGTGCGGTACGCGGAAGTAGTCGGTGTCCGCCATGGCGTCTTCGTCGCGATGCTCCAGAAGCTGGCGCAACGCGCCGAGGAACGGGAAGATCATCCCGACCCCGACGAGCCAGGCGAGCGCGACCCACCACAGGCCGGCGAGATAGGCGGCCATGACGATGCCGCCATGGGCGAGCGGCGCGAGAAGCAGCGCCGCATTGAAACCCGGACCAGCCGCCTTCTCCGGGGCATCCTTGGCCTTCGTCGCACCCGTGCCGTCGACGATCGCCTTGCGGGCGAAAATCACTTCCATGGCGCGAATGCCGAGCAGTCCCTTGATGAAGAACATCAGGTTGAGGGGGAAGAAATAGGTGTGCTCGCTGTCTTCCGGCGTGCCGAGCGCCCTGTGGTGCTGGAAATGGACCTTCCGGTAGGCCGCGACCGTCGTTCCGACCATCCAGGCGACGTATCGATCGCAGAATCGATCGCTCCCCTCGCGGTCCGGCGCGAGATTGTAATGCGCCCCTTCATGAATGAAGAGCTGCAGATAGGCGATCCAGTAGCCGATGGAGACAGCCGACAGGAGCGCCATCACGATGGCCGGCACGCCAAGGCGGGGCAACACGGCGCAGACGAGCAGGGTCAGCGCGATCATGAGGTAGCCGAAGGCCACGTCCCGCCTGACCCTTGCGTAGTCGGGCTTCAGCGATTTCAGGAAATCGCGGTAGGAACAGTCCGGCGATTCCCATAATTCACGCCTGAGGGCGGAGAAATTGCCGGAATAATCGTTGAATCGCTCAGCGTTCATTGTTCTTCATGACAGGCTTGATTGCGCCGGATCGACACCTCGCCATTCGAAGCGCGCGGATGCACCGGCGTATACACGAATAGGCATGGCTGTACTGGCACGCAAGCTAATTGTGCCTCGGCGCCCCGGCCCGTCGAACGAGCCGGCGGTCGGTCAGCCGAGATGTGCATGGCCGGAATGCGCGCCGCTCAGCGCGGCACGAGCGCGCCCCTGACGTCGCGCCATTCGCTTGGCGTGACGAGCGTCAGGGCGGGCAGCGCGAGCTTCGGGACGGGGCGCAGGGTCTCAAGCCGGTCAGTGCGCATGCCCGGCATGGCTGTGCCGGGTCGCGTCCGCCGCTTCGACCTCGACATGCAGATGCACGTCCCCCGCGGTCTCGAAGCGCAGCTCGACCTCGATCTCGTGGCCCTTGGCGAGCGAGGATTTCAGGCCGACAAGCTCGATCGCCACGCCGCCCGGATCGAGGTCGAAGTCGCCTTTCGGGATTTCGATCGGGCCGATCTCCTGCGTCGCGGAGGCGCCGTCCTTCAGCGTGATGCCGATGATGCGGGCGGCTGCCGCCGCTTCGCTCGCGGCACCGGTCAGCGTATCGACGTCGGCGGCGTTTTCGATCTCCATGAAGACGAGGGTGTTGTCGCCGGCCTTCGCCGCCCGCGCCCAGGGATGGACGATGCGGATGTTGCCGGCGCGGGAGACATGTTCCCCATTCTCCTCGCTTGCCGCCGGCGAAAGGCCGGCCAGGAGCAGCAGTATCGGGGCGATGACCAGAGTCTTGCGCATCACGAACCTCACAGGATGGATTTCCCAGATAGGTCTCTCATGTCCTGAGCGCATCGACGACGGGTTTGCGGTAGGTCAGGACGGCGGGGACCACCGCCAGCAGCAGCCCGAGCGCCATGAGCGCGCCGGCCAGCGCCAGTTCGGCGACGCCGATCGAGGCCGTCATCGCCACGCCGGTCTGGCCGGCGATCAGGGCCGAGACGATTCCCGCCGCAAGCCAGCCGAGCGGCAGGCCGATCGCGATGCCGCTGCCGATCAGCGCGCCGACATAGAGCCAGACCACCGAGAAGACGAAGATGCCCGGCGCGCCGAGCGCGCGCAGCACGGCGAAACGTTGCCGCTGAAGATCGAGCAGCGCCAGAATCCCCGCGAGGATCGCCGCGACGACGAGCACCTGCGCGGCCAGCGTCAGCGCGCCCATGATCCGCGCCACGTCGCCCATCAGCGCATAGAGTTCGACAAGCACTTCCGCCGGGAAGAAGGCGGTCGAGTCGGCGGTCCGGTAGCGGTTGCGCAGGCCGTAGGCGGCGGCGACGCTTTCGGGCTTCACGACGATCGCCGGCACGCCGGGCAGATGTTCCGGATCGAAGGGTGGTCCGATATGATCGTCGCCCGGGGCATGGCCCGTACCGAGGGCGTGGACGAACCAGTTGTACTCGATCGGAACGACGATCGCCCGGTCCCAGGGCGTGCCGGTCGGCTTCATCCTGCCGACCACGGTGATCGGCAGATGGTCGCCTTGTTCCGGGGTTCCGCCGCGCGCGAGCTGGTCGGCGGCAAAATCGGCGTCGTCGCCGGCGCCCTCGCCCGCATGGCCGTGGCTGATGCCGACTCTCTCGCCCAGCCGCGACGACGACAGCGCCCCCACGACCGCCTCGTCCATCCGCTCGAAGGTCCGTCCCTCCGCGAGGCCCTGGCTCAGATGCTCGACGAATCGCGCCGTCGTGCCGACCACCGGCGCGCCGTTGTGGCTGTCGCCGAAGCCGATCGGGGCGGCGAATTCGGCGCGGTCGCCCGCCAGCACCTTCGCCGTGGTCTCGGGCGACAGGAGCTCGACAGCGGTCGGATCCAGATAGACGACCGAGAACAGCACGTCGTTATGCCCGCCCGGAGCGGCGACGATCAGGTCGAACCGATCGGCCGCCCGCGCACTGCCGAGCCTGAGCGCCCTTTCCTGCGCGCTGATCGCGATGCCGAGTGCGGTCGCCAGAGCGATGAGGCCGACAAAGAGGATGGCGGTGAAGCGATTGCGCAGCAGCGTCGCCAGGACGATCGGCAAGGGGTTCATCATGCGGCGCTCGCCTGTTCGCGGTCGGCCAGGCGCCCATGATCGAGCCGGATGATGCGCGCGGCCCGCGCCAGAAGCTGCGGGTCGTGCGTGACGACGATGACGGTCTTTCCGGCGCCTGCCATCTCGGCCAGCGCGCCGATCACCCCTTCTCCGGCCGCCGCGTCGAGGCTCGCCGTCGGCTCGTCGGCGAAGACGATGCGGGGATCGAACAGCAATGCGCGCGCGATCGCGACCCTCTGCTGCTCGCCGCGTGACAGGAAGGTGGTCCTCTTCGCCTCGCGCGGAACGCCGAAACGGTCGAGCAGGGCCGACGCCCGCGCGCGCCACGGTCGGGCCGAGAAGTTCGCGAACCAGGCCGGCGCCAGCACGTTGTCGAGCGGCGACAATTCCTCCAGCAGATGGAAGTTCTGGAAGATGAAGCCCGCATGGTCGCGCCGCCAGCGGTCGCGGGCGCCTTCACCTTCGCCGGCGATGTTCCTGCCGTCCCACACGACCATGCCACGCTCGGGCGCGAGCAACCCGGCCAGCAAATAGAGGAGGGTGGATTTCCCCGAACCCGACGGCCCGGCGATGGCCGTCAGCGTTGCCGGCTGGAATGCGATCTCGGCGATGTCGATGAGCGTCCGCGATGACGCATCCGCGCCGGGGACGCTGAAGGCCATCCCGATGGCCGAGCCGGATGCGCCCGAGCGGCTCACAGTTTGGAATAGCTCACGCCGAGCAGCCGCACGAAGCTGACGAATCCGGTGTCGGGATCGGTCTTGAAGCCCGTCTCGAATATCCCTTGGACGCGGATCAGGTCGGTGTAGCGGACGACGTTCAACGGTGCGTCGGACAGCGCCAGCACAAGATCGTCCGGCCACTGCGCTTCGCTTTCGCAAAACGGGCACGTCGACATCGGCAGCTTGGTGAGCACGAAGAAGCGCACCTCCGGCTTCAGGGGAGGCGCCATGTAGCCGATCATCTCGACCGGCCTGCCTTCGAGCGACCTGGCCTTCTCCGTCAGGTC
>JAUYMV010000401.1 GCA_030698645.1 Mesorhizobium sp. | reverse complement strand
GGCCCGATGGTGCGGGTGCCGCCGAAATTCCTCGAGTTGCATTCCGGCAACAAGCCAGCCGAGCCGATCGACGCCCATGCGGTCCAGCCCTACTACACCCTGCTCCTGGCGCGCGATTCCGGCATGACGATCTCGATCCACGCCAGCGCCGACGAGATCGTCTTCAAGGCCCAGTGACCCGTCGCGGCACAGGAATGCCGGGATCGCTAAAACTTTAAAGACCGCCTTTCACTGATTTTTACCGCTGTGCTGTAGAACGGTGTCAATCGCCGCACGAGCTCTCCGTGCCAGGCCAGACGCCCCTGAAGGACCGCGAAATGAAGCGTTGCATGATCGTCGATGACTCAAGCGTCATCCGCAAGGTCGCCCGGCGCATTCTCGCCGGTCCGGAGATGCTCATCATCGAGGCGACCAACGGCTACCAGGCGCTCGAGATGTGCACCGCCGACATGCCCGACGTCATCGTCGTGGACGGTTCGCTGCCCGATATGGTCACGGTCGATTTCATCCGCCAGGCGGTGACGATCCCGTCGCCGATCCGGCCGCGCATCCTGATCTGCATCCCGCAGTTCGACCTCGGCGCGATCATGCGCGCCAAGCGCGCGGGCGCCGCCGGCTTCATCATGAAGCCGTTCAACCGCCCGCAGCTGCTGGAGCGTTTCCGCCAGCTCCAGATGGCGGCGTGAAGGCGGGAATAGCGAGTAGCGAGTAGCGTAAGAAACAGCGACGCCGGCCACATCGTGACCGGCGCATCGGGACTAATTCATCCCCTATTCGCTATTCGCCACTCGCCCAGTTCATGCGCTGACGCGGATGTCTTCCGGCTCGCGCAGCACGTAGCCGCGTCCCCACACCGTCTCGATGTAGTTCTGCCCGCCCGACGACGCGTCGAGCTTCTTGCGCAGCTTGCAGATGAAGACGTCGATGATCTTGAGTTCCGGCTCGTCCATCCCGCCATAGAGATGGTTGAGGAACATTTCCTTGGTGAGCGTCGTGCCCTTGCGCAGCGAGAGCAGCTCCAGCATCTGGTATTCCTTGCCGGTCAGATGCACCGGCTTGCCCTCGACATCGA
>JAUYMV010000397.1 GCA_030698645.1 Mesorhizobium sp. | reverse complement strand
GCTCCCTAGACATCCGGACTGGGCCGGCGGCCTTCAGGCGGAATGGACGCCGGGCGAGGCCGGCGCGGCGGCGCGCCTTGCGGAGTTTCTCGACGGGCCGATCGACGGCTATGCCGGCAATCGCGACCTTCCGGGCAAGCGCGGCACCTCGCGCCTCTCGCCGCATCTCGCGCATGGCGAGATCACGCCGTTCCAGATCTGGGCGGCGTTGACGAGATCGGGCGACGCCCCGGCGCGCGATCTCGAAAAATTCCGGCGCGAGGTCGGCTGGCGCGAGTTCTCGTGGCACCTGCTCTACCACAACCCGGATCTGGCGACCGCCAACTACGATCGCCGGTTCGACGCCTTCGCCTGGCGTTCCGACGACGCCGCGCTGCGGCGCTGGCAGCGCGGCCTGACCGGCTATCCGATGGTGGACGCCGGCATGCGCGAATTGTGGCGGACCGGCTGGATGCACAATCGCGTGCGCATGGTCGCCGCGTCGTTCCTGATCAAGCATCTGCTGATTGACTGGCGCGAGGGCGAGCGCTGGTTCTGGGATACGCTGGTCGACGCCGACCCGGCGAGCAATCCGGCAAGCTGGCAGTGGGTGGCCGGATCTGGCGCCGATGCCGCACCTTATTTCCGCATCTTCAACCCGGTGCTGCAGGGCGAAAAGTTCGATTCCGGCGGCGACTATGTGCGCCGGTTCGTGCCGGAACTGGCAAATCTCGCTGACCAGACGCTGCATCGTCCCTGGGACGCAAATAAAGCGGCGCTCGAGGCCACGCATGTGAAACTCGGCGCGACCTATCCCGTAACTGTTGTCGACCACGCCTATGCGCGCGACCGCGCGCTTCAGGCGTATCGGGCGACACGAGGGGATGAATGACCGTAGAATTGCTGAGACGGCGGGATACCGGTTCCCGCAAGCGCATCGCCGTTGTCGGATCCGGCGTTGCCGGAGCATCCGCCGCCTGGGCCCTGAACCCCGATCACGACGTCACGCTGTTCGAGGCGGAGAACAGGGTCGGCGGACATACGGCGACAGTCGACATCGACTATGACGGCACGGCGATCGCGGTGGACACCGGCTTCATCGTCTACAACGAACTGAACTATCCCGAATTCGATGCCCTGCTCAGCCATTTCGGCGTCGCCACCCACGCCAGCAACATGGGATTTTCGCTGTCGCTCGACGATGGTCGTGTCGAGTGGAGCGGCGAAAGCTACCGCTCGATCTTCGCGCAGAAGCGCAACCTCGCCTCGCCATCGTTCCTCTGGATGCTGCGCGAGATCCTGCGCTTCAACCGCATCTGCACCATCGACCGGGACTGCGGCTATTTCGGCCATGCGACGATCGGCGAGTATCTCGTCATGCGCAATTTCTCGGCCGCCTTTCGAGACGACTATCTGATCCCGATGGCGGCCGCCATCTGGTCGACGCCGCGCGCCAGGATGCTCGACTTTCCCGCCGCCACCTTCATCTCCTTCTTCGAGAACCATCGGCTGATCCACAATGAGCGGCCGCTCTGGCGCACCGTCACGGGCGGCGCGCGGTCCTATCTCGGCCATCTCCTCGCGCCGCTCGAAGGTCGCATCCGGTGCTCGACACCGGTCGACTGGATCACCCGCGACGAGACGGGCGTCACATTGCGGGCC
>JAUYMV010000396.1 GCA_030698645.1 Mesorhizobium sp. | reverse complement strand
GTCGCTGCTCCTGCTGCAGTTCTTATACGAGACGGGCTTCGCCTTCCGGCCGCAGCTGTTCGGACTGGCGGCGGCGGCGTCGCTGTTGATGGCCGGCGTGCTGCTCGTGCTGACGCTGCTGCAGCTGCGCGCCACGCGCAGCCAGAGCGAGGAGGGCTAGGCGATGTTCCGCTTCCTGACCCGCACGCATGGCCGCGGCAAGTTCGACGTCATCGACGGGCTGACCGCCGTCTACCTGCTGCTGGCCGTGCTGTTGATGTTCGGACCGATCCTCTGGGTGGCGCTGTCGTCGTTCAAGACCGAGGCCGCGCTGCAGGAGTATCCGCCGACCCTGCTGCCGCTGGCGCCGATCACCGCCACCGTCGAGGGCTACGAGGAGCCGCTGCAGCTCTTCCGCGTCACCGGCGGCGAGCATGAGGGCAAGGTGCTGGCGCAGATCCGCCGCGTCGGCCTGATGAGCCAGATGGTCGATCCGGCCGCGCCCGCCGAGCGGCTTCAGATCAACATCAAGGACCGCGTGCCAGAGCGCGAATTCGCGCTGGCGCTGGAGAACTACACGGCGCTGTTCGAGCGCTTCAACTTCCTGCTCTATTTCTGGAATTCCGTGTTCATCACGGTCATCGCCACCATCATCACGGTGATCTTCAATTCGATGGCCGCCTTCGCGCTGTCGAAGTATCGTTTCAACGGGCGCACCATGGTCTTCGTGCTGATCATCGCGACGCTGATGATCCCGCCGACGATCAACCTCGTGCCGATCTATCTGGTGGTGCAGCAACTCGGCCTCATCAACTCGCCTTGGGGCGTCATCTGGCCGGCGGTGGCGACGCCGACCGGCGTGTTCCTGCTCAGGCAATACATGCTGACCATTCCAGACGATTTGCTCGATGCCGCGCGGATGGACCATGCGTCGGAATGGCGGGTCTACTGGAAGATCGTGCTGCCGCTCGCCGCTCCGGCGATCGCGGTGCTGGTCATCTTCTCGGTGATGTGGCGCTGGAACGATTTCCTCTGGCCGCTGATCGTGCTCAACCGGTCCGAGCAGTTCACCCTGCAACTGGCGCTCAACGCCTTCCAGGGCGAGTTGCAGACGAGCTGGGCGAACCTGCTCGCCATGACCATCCTGACGCTGCTGCCGATCACCGTCGTCTTCGCCGTCCTGCAAAAATACATCACCACCGGCATCGCGCAGTCGGGGGTGAAGTGATGGGCACTGATAGCCGCCACCGGATTCAGTTGTCGCCGAAGCACCCCCTCACCGGTTCGCTTCGCGAACCACCTCTCCCCCTGCCCGGGGGAGAGGAAACGCTCGTCGCCGAAGCGCCAATCGCCGGAGCTGCATTTCCTCGCCCCCACGAAGTGGGGGAGAGGTGCCGAGCTCGGCGGCTTTGCCGCCGTAAGCGAGGCGGTGAGGGGGTAGGCGCACCATTTGCCGTCGCGTGCAGGGTGCGCCATTCGCCGATGTTTCCCGTACGAGGAGCTTGAACATGGCCGTCGTCGAACTGGACAATCTGGTCAAGGACTATGGCGACGTGCGCGCCATCCATGGCGTCAGCCTGCGCATTGATGATGGCGAGTTCTGCGTCTTCGTCGGTCCGTCGGGCTGCGGCAAGTCCACGCTCTTGCGCATGATCGCGGGGCTGGAGGACATCAGCGGCGGGGAGCTGCGCATCGACGGGGCGCGCGTCAACGAGCAGCGCGCGTCGGAGCGCGGGCTGGCCATGGTGTTCCAGACCTACGCGCTCTACCCGCACATGACGGTGCGCGAGAACCTCGCCTTCGGGCTGGAGAACATCAAGACGCCGAAGGACGAGATCAAGCGGCGCGTCGACGACGCGGCGCGCATGCTGCAGATCGAGACCTATCTCGACCGTCGTCCGAAGCAGCTCTCCGGCGGGCAGCGCCAGCGCGTCGCGATCGGCCGCGCCGTGGTGCGCGAGCCGCGCGTGTTTCTCTTCGACGAGCCGCTGTCCAATCTCGACGCCGAGTTGCGCGTCGTCATGCGCGGCGAAATCTCGTCCCTGCATCACCGGCTCGGCAACACGATGATCTATGTCACGCACGACCAGGTCGAGGCGATGACGATGGCCGACAAGATCGTGGTGCTGCGCGCCGGCATCATCGAGCAGGCGGGCGCGCCGCTCGATCTCTACAACCGGCCGGTCAACCAGTTCGTCGCCGGTTTCCTCGGCTCGCCGCGGATGAACTTCATCGAGGTGACGGTGGTCTCGGCGGAGGCGTCGGGCGTGACGGTGCGGGATGCAGCGGGCAATGAATACCGCGCCTCCGTGACCGGGGACGGGCTCGCCGGCGGCGACGCGGCGACGCTCGGCATCCGTCCGGAGCATCTCGACATCGCGGAAACCGGCGGGCATCCCGTCACCGTGCTGTCGATCGAGCAGCTCGGCGGTGATTCCTACCTCTACTGCGAGACGAAAGCCGGCACCAAGCTCACGGCGCATCTCGCCGGCCAGACCGCGCTGAAGCGCGGCGACACGGCGCATGCGCTGTTCCGGCCGGACTTCACGCATCTCTTCCGCGGGGACAACGGGCTCGCGCTCGCGCGCACGGTCGTGGGAGAGGCGGTGTGAGCGGGGCGGGATTAACGGCTGCGGCGGGAGGACGGTCGTTACCCCCACCCTTACCCTGCCGGGGCGAGCCACTTGTCTCGCCCGTCCTTCGGACCCCCTCAAGGGGAGGGGGCGCCGACGTCGAGACCAATGCCCGCAACATCTGCCGATGCCGGAGCAACGGTGGGTGATCCCCCTCCCCCTTGAGGGGAGGGGTAAGGGGTGGGGGTATCTTTCAATCCAGACAGTAAGTGAAACGCCATGACTTTCCTCTCCGCCACCGGCCCCGCAAGCGCTACCGCCACCGGGCTGACGCTGCCGCTGTCCGCCGGCTTCACGCTCAGGGTCGACATCCTATCCGACTGGCTCACGCGCACGGCGATCGTTCCGGAGGGCGGTCTCGCCGTCGACCGCACCTGGATGGTGGCGCCGGGCGGCGACGTGCCGTGGCCGGGGCGCGACCGGCTGTCGGTCGAGGGTTTCGCGCCACCGGGCGCGGAGTTCGCGGACGGCGCCGGCAGCACGGTGATCGCGTCGGACGACTGGCGCATCAGCGTCACCGGCGCGCCGCTCGGCCTGACCTTCCAGCGCCGCGCAGGCGACGGCTGGACCACCGTGCTCGCCGACCGGCAGGCCGGCGCCTATCAGTGGTTCGCCGCGCGGGGGATCTTCCGCCACTTCCAGTCCCGCACGCTCGAAGACCGGCATTTCGGGCTCGGCGACAAGACCGGGCCGCTCGACCGCACCGGGCGCCGCCTGCGGTGTCTCCAGACCGACGCGCTGGGCTACAACGCCGAGACGGCCGATCCGCTCTACAAGCACGCGCCCTTCGTCATCGCCGACACTGACGCGGCCGGCGCCGTCGGCCTGTTCTATGACACGCTGTCGGAGATCACCTTCGATCTCGGCGCCGAACATTCCAACTATCACCCGCACTACCGCCACGTCGACGCGCAGGAGAAGGGGCTGGTGATGTATGCGATCGCCGGGCCGAAGGTGCGCGATATCGTGCCGCGCCTGATGGAACTGACCGGCAAGCCGCATTTCCAGCCGCGCTGGTCGATGGGGTTCGCCTTCACCACCATGCACCATGCGGATTCGCCCAATGCGCAGGAGGTCATCACCGGCTTCGCCGAGCGCTGCCGCGCGGAGCAGATCCCGATCAGCGCGATCCATTCGGGCTCCGGCTACACCACCAAGGAGGACGGTCGGCGCTACGTCTTCACCTGGAACCTGTCGAAATTCCCGGACCGCGACGGCTTCTTCGCCAGGCTTTCCGAACTCGGCTTCAACACCTGCGCCAACGTCAAGCCGGTGCTGCTGACCGAGCACCCGTCCTATGCGCGGGCCGCCGGCGAGGGCTGGTTCGTGCGCCGCGCCGACGGCACGCCCGCCATCGAGATGTTCTGGGGCGGCAACGGGTCGAGCCTCGACTTCACCAATCCGGCCGCCATCAAATGGTGGCAGGAGGGGATCTCCACACAGGTGCTGGGAGCCGGCTTCACGGCGGCCTGGAACGACAACAACGAATGCGAATTGTGGGACGAGACGGCGACCGTCGAGGGCTTCGGCGCGCCACTGCCGGCGATCGACATGCGGCCGGTGCATGCGCTCCTGATGACGCGCGCGACCTATGAGGCGACGCTGGCGCGGTCGCCCGAGGCTCGCCCCTACACGATCTCCCGCGCGGGTCCGATCGGCATCGCGCGCTATGGCGAGACGTGGTCGGGCGACAACCGCACGAGCTGGCACACGCTGAAATGGAACCTCCGGCAGGGCCTGTCGATGAGCCTGTCGGGCATGCCGCTGACCGGCCACGACATCGGCGGCTTCGACGGACCCGCGCCCGAACCGGAGCTGCTGGTCCGCTTCGTCGAGCTTATGTCGGTGCATCCGCGCGCGGTGATGAACTCGTGGAAGCCGCAACTGGCGCAGCCGACGACGGTGCCGTGGATGCACGGGCCGGAGAAT
Organism: Mesorhizobium sp.; assembly: GCA_030698645.1. GTDB lineage: Bacteria > Pseudomonadota > Alphaproteobacteria > Rhizobiales > Rhizobiaceae > Mesorhizobium_A. Next base: position 21,417 of record JAUYMV010000396.1, on the reverse strand, counting down.
ACCGAACTGGTGAAGCGGGCGCTGAGATTGCGCTACCGGCTGATGCCGCATCTCTACAGCCTCGCGTGGCGCACGCACATGACGGGCGAACCGATCGTCGCGCCGCTGTTCTATCATTTCGACGATGCGGATTGCCGCGCGGACCAGGACGCCTTCATGCTCGGACCCGACGTGCTGGTTGCGCCCGCGGTCGAGGCGGACGCGCGGTCCGTCAGCGCTTACTTACCCTCCGTCGAGGGCGGCTGGCTCGACTTCCACACCGGCGCACAGCTCGGAGGCGGCCACAGGGTTACGCTCGCCGCCCCGCTTGGGCAGTTGCCGCTGGCGGTGCGCGCCGGCGCGATCCTGCCGCTCGCAACCGCTTGGCCCGACCAGGCGCCGCACGATGCGACAGAGGTGACGCTGACGCTTTTCGCCGGCATCGGGGTGGGCGCCTCGGCGCGCGAGACATTCTTCGACGACGGGCTTGGCTGGGGCTTTCGCGCGCAAGACGCATCGCTGATGGCGGTCGTGGCGACCTGGGATGCGGAGAATGTGACGCTTACCGCCAAGGAACAGTGGACCGGCACGGGCAGGCCGGCGCTGAGACTTGCATGCCTCGGGCTCGACGGGCGGACATTCGCCCAGGAGATCGCTGTGTAGCCGGTCTCCCGGGCCGACTTACTGCACCACGAAATAGTCCTCGATCCCGGCCGCCGCCTTCCGCAGCAGCGGCAGGATTTCGCGGCGCATCTCGGCCGCGGTGAAGCGCGCGGCCTGGGTCGAGACGTTGATGGCGGCGACCGTCTTGCCCGCGCGGTCGCGGATCGGCACGGCGATCGAGCGCAGGCCGAGTTCGAGTTCTTCGTCGACGAGGGCAAAGCCGTCGGCCCGCGCCTGACGGATCGCCGCGGCGAGCGCCGCCGGGTCGGTGAGCGATTTGGGCGTCAGCGCCCGGGGATCGGCACGGCGGGCGAAGGCGTCGACCTCGGTGTCGGGCAGACCGGCGACGAGCACGCGTCCCATCGAGGTGCACCAGGCCGGCAGCCTTGTGCCGACATGCAGCGCGACGGAGAGGATGCGGGTCGAGCCGACGCGCGCGACGTAGACGACGTCGAGGTCGGACAGGACGGCTGCCGAGCAGGATTCGTTGAGGCTTTCCGATACCTCGCGCATGAAAGGCTCGGCGAAGCTCCACAGCGACGCGCCGCCGACCCATGTGCGGGCGACCGTGAGGAGGCGCGGCGAGAGGCGGAACCTGCGGCCGTCCTGCAGCGCATAGCCGGAAGCGACCAGCGTCAGCAGGAAGCGCCTTGCGCCGGCGCGGGTGAGCCCCGCCGCCTCGGCCATCTCGGTCAAGGTCATACCATCCGGGCGCGCGGCGAGGATCTCCATCACGGCGAGGCCTTTTTCCAGCGCGCCGACGCGATCCCGGTCGTGCGGGCTGGCTTCCGGTGCGGTTGACTCGGTCTGGCGCTTCATCTAGCAATGTATTGCATATGAAACTTATGTTCGCAATGCGAACTTTGCGGCTTGACGATGGGAGCGGGAATGGCAAGGATCTACCCCAGCCTCGAGAGTGCGCTCGACTGCATCGAGGACGGCATGGCCGTCATGATCGGCGGCTTCGGCGGGGCGGGCGCGCCGATCGAACTCATCCATGCGCTGGTCGACCGCTTCAAGGCGACCGGGTCGCCCGGCAACCTCACCGTCATCAACAACAATGCCGGCAACGGCGCGGTCGGCATCGCGGCGATGATCTATGCCGGCATGGTCGCCAAGATGGTCTGTTCGTTTCCGCGCTCGTCGGATCCGAAGGCCTTCACCGACAGATATCTCGCCGGCGAGATCGGGCTCGAACTGGTGCCGCAGGGCACGCTCGCCGAGCGCATCCGCGCGGGCGGCGCGGGCATCCCCGCCTTCTACACGCCGTCGAGCTTCGGGACCGAGATCGCCGAAGGCAAGCCGCAGGCCGAGTTCGACGGGCGGATGTATGTGCAGGAGCGCTGGCTGAAGGCGGATGTCGCGCTGATCAAGGCCGAGACCGCCGACCGCAAGGGGAACCTCACCTACCGCAAGGCCGCCCGCAACTTCTCGCCGCTGATGGCGATGGCGGCGAAGATCACCGTCGTCCAGGCGAGCCGCATCGTGGAGCCGGGCGAGATCGATCCCGAGATCGTGGTGACGCCCGGCATCTTCGTGAACCGGATCGTCGAGGTTGCCAACCCGGCCCAGGAAGAGGCGCTGCTGCGCGGGGGAGCGAAGTGATGGCGAAGAAACTTTCCAACGCCCAGATCGCCTGGCGCGCGGCGCAGGACCTGCCGGACGATTCCTATGTCAATCTCGGCATCGGCTTTCCCGAAATGATCGCCAAGTTCAAGCCGGAGGGCCGCGAGGTCGTCTACCACACCGAGAACGGTATCCTCGATTTCGGCGAGGCGCCGCCGGCGGGCGACGAGGACTGGGACCTGATCAATGCCGGCAAGAAGGCGGTGACGCTCAATCCGGGCGCATCGTTCTTCCACCATGCCGACAGCTTCGCCATGGTGCGCGGCGGCCATCTCGACGTCGCGGTTCTCGGCGCCTACGAAGTGGCCGAAAACGGCGACCTCGCCAACTGGAGCACGGGGCCGGGTTCGGTGCCTGCGGTCGGCGGCGCGATGGATCTCGTCCACGGCGCCAGGCAGATCTGGGTCGTCACCGACCACACGACCAAGGACGGCAAGCCGAAGCTCCTGAAAAAATGCCGCCTGCCGCTGACCGGCGTCGGCTGCGTCACGACCGTCTATACCAGCCTGGCCGTGATCGACATCAGGGGCGGGCGCTTCGTGCTGCGCGAGAAGCTGGCCAGCATGAGCCTCGACGAATTGCAGGCGCTGACCGAGGCCACGCTGGTGGCCGATGGCACTGTCAAAGACCTCATCGTTCCGGAGATCTGAAAATGCGCGACGCCTTCATCTGCGACTATATCCGCACGCCGATCGGCCGCTTCGGCGGTTCGCTGTCGGCAGTCCGCACCGACGATTTGGCCGCCATCCCGCTGAAGGCGCTGGTGGAGCGCAATCCCGGCGTCGACTGGGCGGCGGTCGACGACGTCGTCTATGGCTGCGCCAACCAGGCCGGCGAGGACAATCGCAACGTCGCGCGCATGGCCGTGCTGCTGGCGGGGCTGCCCGTCGGGGTTTCGGGGTCGACGGTCAACCGGCTTTGCGGCTCGGGCATGGATGCGATCACCATCGCGGCGCGGGCGATCAAGTCGGGTGAAGCAGAATTGATGATCGCCGGCGGCGTCGAAAGCATGTCCCGCGCGCCTTTCGTCATGCCGAAGGCATCCGAGGCGTTTTCGCGCAATGCCGAGATCTACGACACGACGATCGGCTGGCGCTTCGTCAATCCGCTGATGAAGAAGCAGTACGGCGTCGATTCGATGCCGGAGACCGGCGAGAACGTCGCCGAGGACTTCAAGGTCTCCCGCGCCGACCAGGACGCCTTCGCAGTTCGCAGCCAGGACAAGGCGGTCGCCGCCCAGGCGAGCGGCCGGCTCGGTCTCGAGATCACCCCGGTGACAATTCCGCAGAAGAAGGGCGACGCGGTCGTCGTCTCGAAGGACGAGCATCCCCGCGCGGGCACGACGGTGGAATCGCTCGCCAAGCTCGGCACGCCCTTCAAGAAGGAGGGCGGCACGGTGACAGCCGGCAATGCGTCGGGCGTCAATGACGGCGCGGCGGCGCTGATCATCGCCTCGGAGGCGGCGGTCCGGAAATACGGGCTGACGCCGATCGCGCGCATTCTCGGCGGGGCCGCGGCCGGCGTGCCGCCGCGCATCATGGGCATCGGCCCGGCGCCGGCGACGCAGAAACTGTGCGCCCGGCTCGGGCTGAAGCCGTCCGATTTCGACGTGATCGAACTGAACGAAGCCTTTGCCTCCCAGGGCATCGCCGTGCTCCGCGAACTGGGCATCCCCGAGGACGCGGGGCACGTCAACCCGAATGGCGGCGCCATCGCCCTCGGCCATCCGCTCGGCATGTCGGGTGCCCGCATCACCGGCACGGCGGCGCTGCAGCTGCGCGAGACCGGCGGCAAGCTGGCGCTCGCCACGATGTGCATCGGCGTCGGGCAGGGCATCGCGGTGGCGCTGGAGCGGGTTTAGTTTCCCGGCGAAGTCGGACCTTAAGCGCGGGAGGGCACGTCCGGCCGCGCGTGACGGTGGTGACTGGCATTTCCCCAATCGGCGCACTTGCCAGTCTTTCCGGCCCGCCCGATGATTGTTCCTTCGATTTCGACCGAAGGTCCGCCATGCCGCCGTTTTCCAGTCGCATGTTGCCCGCCGCGCCGGATGCCGGCGCGCCTGACGGCTCCGAAGTCCGCGTCATGGGCATCCTCGCCGGCGGGTCGATGGCGCATTTCACCCTGCCGGCCGGCGAGACCTCGCGCGCCGTCATGCACCGCACTGTCGAGGAGATCTGGTTCATCCTCTCGGGCGAAGGCGAGATGTGGCGGCGGCAAGGGGCCGAACACGAGATCGCCGCGTTGGCTCCCGGCCTGTCGCTGACCATTCCCGTCGGGACGCGGTTCCAGTTCCGCAACACCGGAACGACGCCGCTGACGGCGATCGCCATCACCATGCCGCCCTGGCCGGGCGAGGGAGAAGCGGTGTTCGTCGACGGGGTGTGGTGAGGCCTGAAAGGGAGCCATTGCGTCGGCTCTCCTCACCCCCGCCGCATCCGCCCCGGCGCCTGGCCGAAGCCGGCGGAGAAGGCGCGGCTGAAGGAGGCGGCGCTGGAAAAGCCGGTTCGCGCGGCGATGTCGGCCATCGGCTCGGCGGTGTCGAGCACGAGGCGGCGCGCCGCGTTGAGACGGAGGCGCAGATAGTAGGCGCCGGGGGTCTCGCCGATGGCGCGGGCGAAGGTCTTTTCGAGCGTACGCGCGGTCACGCCGGTGCGTCTGGCGATGGCAGCTATGGTCAGTGGCCGGTCGACATGCGCCTCCATCAGGCGGATGGCGCCGGCGAGGCGCGGATCGTAGCCGTCGAGCCGGCCGAGCGAGACGAGCGGCTGGGCGTCGGTCGCGGCGCGTGCCTGGTCGTAGATGAAGACGCTGGCGACATCGAGCGCGACCGCCATGCCGAGGCGTGCGCGGATCAAATGCAGCATCAGGTCGAAGGTCGGCGAGGCGCCGCCGGTGGTGAAGACCGGTCCGTCAATGACATAGCGGTCGGGCCTGACATCGGCGCCCGGATAGGCGGCCGCGAAATCCTCCAGATCCTCCCAGTGGGTCGTCGCGGCGCGGCCTTCGAGCAGACCGGCGCGGGCGAGCAGCCAGGTGCCGGCCTCGATGCCGCCGATGGCGCGCGCGGCCTTCGCCGCGCGTCGGAAGCCGGAAACGAGCGGCGCCGCCGTCTCGTAGCGCGTGCCGAAGCCGCCGATGGCGATCAGCACGTCGGTTTTTTCCGTGGCGTCGAAACGGCCGGAGACGGCGACGGGCAGGCCGGATGTGGTGACCGGTGGCTCGCCGTCGGAGGAGACCAGCTTCCAGTCGAACATGGTGGCGCCGGCGATGCGGTTGGCGGCGCGCAGGGGGTCGATCGCCGAGGCCACGCACATGATCGACGCGCCGGAGAAGACCAGCAGGGTCAGTCGGAGCGGCCGTGTGTCGGACGAGAAGATCGATGACGTTTCGTTTTTCATCAAGTGGAATTCGTAATTGGTGAAGCGTCGCCGCGCAAGGCGGGAGATGCTGGCGGCGAGATCGAGGTGCCGTGGTCGACCTCCACTCCGTCTCGCTACGCTCGACACCTCTCCCCCGATCGACGGGGGAGAGGAACCGAACCCGCCGATGGCGAAGGCGGAATAGAGCTGGCCAAAGCTGCTTGATGCGATGTCCAGCTTCGGCTGAGACTGGCTGCGGCGGGTAGGCGCGGACGCCGCAACCGCGGTTCCTCTCCCCCGGGCAGGGGGAGAGGTGGCGAGCGCAGCGAGCCGGTGAGGGGGTGCTGCGGCACCGAGTGAACGAAGGCGGTGCTCCGGCATCGCGCAAATGAGGGGAAATCGATCCATGCCGCTGACCATGAACCGCGAGGTCTTCATCACCTGCGCCGTCACAGGCTCCGGCGGCACGCAGGACAGGAGCCCGCATGTGCCGCGCTCGCCGAAGCAGATCGCCGACGCGGCGATCGACGCGGCGAAGGCCGGTGCGGCCGTGGTACACTGCCATGTGCGCGACCCGGAGACCGGGGCGCCGCGGCGCGACGTGGCGCTCTACCGCGAGGTGACCGAGCGAATCCGCGACGCGAAGGTCGACGTCGTGCTCAACCTCACCGCCGGCATGGGCGGCGACATGGTGTTCGGCGACGTCGAGAACCCGCTGCCGCTGCGCGAGAAGGGCACCGACATGGGCGGCGCCTCGAACCGCATGGAGCATGTGCGCCAGTGCCTGCCCGAGATCTGCACGCTCGACTGCGGCACGATGAATTTTAACGAGGCCGACTATGTCATGACCAACACGCCGGGCATGCTGCGGGCGATGGGCGGGATGATGACCAAGCTCGGCGTCAAGCCGGAGATCGAGGCCTTCGACACCGGCCATCTCTGGTTCGCCAAGCAGTTGGTCGAGGAGGGCGTGCTGGCGCCCGACGCGCTGGTGCAGCTCTGCATGGGCGTGCCGTGGGGCGCGCCGGACGATCTCAACACGTTCCTCGCCATGGTCAACAATGTGCCGCCGACCTGGAACTGGTCGGCCTTCTCGATCGGCCGCAACCAGATGGCCTATGTCGCGGCGGCCGTGCTCGCCGGCGGCAATTGCCGGGTCGGGCTGGAGGACAATCTGTGGCTCGACAAGGGCGTGCTGGCGACCAATGCGCAGCTGGTCGAGCGGGCGGTCAGCGTCATCGAGAATCTCGGCGCGCGGGTGATCGGGCCGGAGGAGGTGCGCCGGAAGCTGAACCTGACGAAACGGGCGATGCTTGCGGCGTGATTCTGGTAGGCTCCGCGAGCGGGATCGGAGGGGAGGTGCGGCATGACTGATACAGTCAACTTCACGGCGATGAAGGACGGAACGCGCGAGGAATATGAGTTCCTCACAGCGCATGAGACGGAGTATGCGGCCAAGACCGCCGATCGCTTGCTTGACGCGCTGGTGCAGCTCGACGAAGGCCTGTCGGGTTACAAGATCACTCGGCTCGGCCATTCGCTGCAGGCAGCGACCCGGGCCTGGCGCGACGGGGCGGATGCCGACTGGATCGCCTGTGCACTGCTGCACGACATCGGCGACATCTATGCGCCCTACAATCACGACGAGTACGCGGCCGCGATCCTAAAGCCCTTCGTGCGCGAGCAGTGCACCTGGGTGGTCGAGAAGCATGGCGACTTCCAGCGCCTCTATTACGCGCATCATCTCGGCGGCAACCGACATGCGCGCGACCGCTTCGCCGGGCACGCCTATTTCGACGACTGCGACCAGTTCTGCGAGCGCTGGGATCAGTCGAGCTTCGATCCTGACTACCCGACGCTGACGATTGATTTCTTCCGCCCCTTCGTGCGCGAGGTGTTCGCGCGCAAGGCCTATGACCCCGCCGTGATCCGCGCTGGCGAGCGCGTACCCCTCGGCGACCCAGCCATCGCCTCGACCAGAACCGGAGCCTCCGCATGAAATTCATCCGCAAGGCAGCCTGCATCGGCGGCGGCGTCATTGGCGGCGGGTGGATCGCCCGGCTGGCGCTGAACGGCATCGACGTGGCGGTGTTCGATCCGCATCCCGAGGCCAAGCGCAAGGTCGACGAGGTGATGGCGAATGCGCGCCGCGCCTATGAGCGCATGGCGAAAAAGGGTCTGCCCAAGGAAGGCAAGGTCACCTTCGCCAAGTCGATCGCCGAGGCGGTCGCGGGCGTCGATTTTATCCAGGAGAGCGTGCCGGAGCGGATGGACGTCAAGCTTGCGACGCTGGCCGAGATCGAAGCGTCAGCGCCGGCCGATGCGCTGATCGGCTCCTCGACATCGGGCTTCAAGGCGACCGACATGGCAAAGGACATGAAACATCCCGAGCGCTTCCTCGTGGCGCATCCGTTCAACCCGGTCTACCTGCTGCCGATCAACGAGATCGTGCCCGGCGAGAAGACGGCCAAGGCATTCGTCGAGCGGGCGCGGGAGGTCTACACCTCGATTGGCATGAAATGCGTCGTCATCAACAAGGAGATCGACGCCTTCGTCGGCAATCGCCTGCTCGAGGCCGCGTGGCGCGAGGCGCTGTGGCTGATCAAGGAGGAGATCTGCACCGTCGAGGAACTCGACGACATCATGCGCTACGGCTTCGGCCTGCGCTGGGCGCAGATGGGCATGTTCCAGACCTACCGCATCGCCGGCGGCGAGGCCGGCATGCGCCACTTCATGGCGCAGTTCGGCCCGGCGCTGAAATGGCCGTGGACCAAGCTGATGGACGTGCCGGAATTCAATGACGAGCTGGTCGATCTGGTCGCCGGCCAGTCCGACGAGCAGTCCGGCCAGTGGTCGATCCGCGAGCTGGAGCGCATCCGCGACGAGAACCTGATCGGCATCATGGAGGCGCTCGGCAAGGCCGAGAAGGGCAAGGGCTGGGGCGCGGGCGAGCTGCACAATTCCTATGTGAAGCAGCTCGGCAAGGCGGCCAAGGCCAAGGTGTCGAAGGCGGCGGAGAAGGCCAGGGCGACGAAGCCGAGGAAGAAGAAGGGGTGATCGTGCGTCCTTCGAGGCTCGCCCGCTGGAATTTGCGCTCGATTGTCCCGAGTGGTACGGGCTCGCACCTCAGGATGAGGAGCGTCGCAGCAGTAAGTCCGATGACAGATAGGTCGGGTCGAGGCGAGATGGATCTGGTTGCGGAACTCTGTCGCTCTGCGTTGCCGGTTAGCGTCAATACAGGCTTCGACGATCCTCATCCTGAGGTGCGAGCCCGCATGGGCATTTGCCTTGAAAGCGCTAACGATCGCGGGCGAGCCTCGAAGGACGCACATCTGCATCACGCGGGAGATCTATCATGAACTTCGGCCTCACCGACGAACAACGCCTGATCGTCGAGACCACCCGCGCCTTCGTGGAAACCGAACTCTACCCGCACGAGGCGGAGGTGGAGCGGACGGGGCATCTGCGGATGGAACTGGTCAAGGAGCTGCAGGCCAAGGCGATGGCGGCGGGGCTCTACGCCGCCAACATGCCCGAAGAGGTCGGCGGCGCCGGGCTCGATACGCTGACCTGGCTGCTCTACGAGAAGGAGCTGGGGCGCGCCAATTATGCGCTGCACTGGACCTGCGTGGCGCGGCCGTCGAACATCCTGCTCGCCGGCACCGAGGAGCAGCGCGAAAAATATCTCTATCCCTGCATGCGCGGCGAGACCTGGGACTGCCTGGCGATGACCGAGCCCGGCGCCGGCTCGGATCTCCGCGGCATGAAGGCGTCGGCGGTCGCCGATGGCGACGATTTTGTCCTGAACGGAACAAAGCATTTCATCAGCCACGCCGACATTGCGGGCTTCGCCATCTGCTTCATGGCGACCGGCGAGGAGGAAACGCCGCGCGGCCGGCGCAAGAAGATCACCGCCTTCTTCGTCGACAAGGGCACCCCCGGCTTCAACGTGCGCGAGGGCTACCGAAATGTGTCGCATCGCGGCTACACCAATGCCGTGCTGGAGTTCGATGACTGCCGCATCCACAAGCGGCAGATCCTCGGCGAAATCCACAAAGGCTTCGAGGTGGCGAATTCCTGGCTCGGCGCGACGCGCCTGCAGGTGGCGGCGACCTGTCTCGGCCGCGCCGACCGGGCGCTCGGGCACTCGGTCGAATACGCCGCGCAGCGCGAGCAGTTCGGCCAGCAGATCGGCAAGTTCCAGGGCGTCTCCTTCAAGCTCGCCGACATGGCGCTGGAGCTGAAGGCGGCGAACCTGCTGGTGATGGAGGCGGCCTGGAAATACGATGCCGGCACGGTGACGGACGAGGACATGGCAATGGCCAAGCTGAAGGCGACCGAAATGCTTGCCTTCGTCGCCGACGAGGCGATCCAGATCCATGGCGGCATGGGCCTGATGGACGATCTACCGCTCGAGCGCATCTGGCGGGACGCGCGCGTCGAGCGAATCTGGGAAGGCACGAGCGAGATCCAGCGGCACATCATTTCGCGCGCCATGCTGCGGGCGGTTGGCGGCTAGGTTGCGAATGGCAAAGCCCGCGATCCGCGAGACCGACCTCTACCTTCCCGTCAAGCGTATGCTCGATGGGCAGGGCTATGTGGTCAAGGGCGAAATCGGTGCGGTGGATGTCGTGGCGGTGCGCGAGGGCGACGAGCCGGTGATCGTCGAGCTGAAGGCCGGGTTCTCGCTGTCGCTGTTCCACCAGGCGATTCAGCGCCAAGCGATCAGCGATGCGGTCTACATCGCGGTGCCGCGCCAGACGGGGCGCGCATCGCAGAAGGCGCTGGTGGCAAGCCAGACGCTCTGCCGGCGCCTCGGTCTCGGGCTAATCACCGTGCGCCTCTCCGATGGCTTCGTCGAAATCCATTGCGACCCGGCGCCCTACCGGCCGCGCCAGTCGAAGCCGCGCAAGACAAGGCTGTTGCGCGAATTCGCAAGGCTCGTCGGCGATCCCAACAATGGCGGATCGACGCGGCGCAATCTGATGACCGCCTACCGGCAGGAGGCGCTGGTCTGCCTGCGCGTGCTGAGCGAGCTCGGGCCCACGAAGGCGTCGATGGTCGCCAGCCAGACGCGCATCGCGCATGCGCGGCGGCTGATGGCGGACAATCATTATGGCTGGTTCGAGCGCCTCGGCGGCGGCATCTACGCGCTCGGGCCGAAGGGCATGCAGGCGGCGACCGACTATGCGGCCGAGATCGAGACGCTGTCGGCGAGCCGCGCCCAGGACCATGCTCCCGTCGAGGCTTCCGCCCCATGACCCGTCTCGAACGCCTGCTGCGGCCGAAGTCGATCTGTGTCGTCGGCGGTGGCGGCTTCGGCACCAATGTCGTCAAACAGACGCTGAAGATGAAGTTCCCGGGCGACGTCTGGGTCGTGCATCCGACGAAGGAGAGCGTCGAGGGGGTCAAGGCCTACAGGACGATCGCCGACCTGCCCGGCGCGCCGGACGCGACCTTCATCGGCGTCAACCGCAATATGACGATCGACGTGGTGCGCCAGCTGCGTGCGCGGGGCGCTGGCGGGGCGGTGTGCTTCGCGGCGGGCTTCCGCGAGACGGGCGACTACGACGCCGATGGCGAGCAGCTGCAGCGCGACCTGATCGAGGCGGCGGGCGAAATGCCCGTCATCGGGCCGAACTGCTACGGGCTGATCAACTATGCCGACGGCGCGCTGCTGTGGCCCGACCAGCATGGCGGCAAGCGGCTCGAACCCGGCACGCGGGGCGCCGCCATCATCACGCAGTCCTCCAACATCGCCTGCAACCTGACCATGCAGACGCGTGGCCTGCCGCTCGCCTATTTGCTGACGGCGGGCAATCAGGCGCAGACCGGCCAGTCGGAAATGGCGCTGGGCCTGATCGAAGACGAGCGCGTGTCGTCGCTCGGCCTGCACATCGAGGGGTTCGACTCCGCCGCCGGCTTCGAGCGGCTCGCCACGCGGGCGCGCGAATTGAAGAAGCCGATCGTCGCCATGAAGGTCGGCCGCTCCGAGCAGGCGCGCGCGGCCACCGTGTCGCACACGGCGTCGCTCGCTGGCTCGGACGCGGCATCGGATGCCTTCCTCAAGCGTCTCGGCATTCCGCGCGTCGACACGATCCCGGCCTTTCTCGAAACGCTGAAGCTGCTGCACAGCGTCGGCCCGCTGGCCGGCAACACGCTGTCGTCGATGAGCTGCTCGGGCGGCGAGGCGTCGGTGATGGCGGATACGGCCGAGGGGCGCGGCGTGCGCTTCCCGAAGCTCACCGACGCGCACAAGGCGCGCGTGTCGGCGGCGCTCGGGCCGCTGGTCGCGGTCGCCAACCCGCTCGACTACAACACCTATGTCTGGAACAACGAGCCGGCGATGACGGCGGCGTTTTCCGCCATGGTCTCGGGCGGGTTCGACCTCAACATGCTGGTGCTCGACTTTCCCCGCACCGACCGCTGCTCGGATGCCGATTGGTGGCCGACGGTCAGCGCCTTCGAGGCGGCGCTGAAAGCGAACCAAGCGAAAGGCGCGATCGTCGCGTCGATGGGAGAGAACATCCCGGAAGCCCATGCCGAGGAACTGCTCCGGCGCGGCATCGTGCCGATCCTGGGCATTGCCGAGGCGATGGACGCGGCGGAGGCGGCGGCGTTTGTCGGGCGGGCGTGGGCAGCGCCCTTCACCTCCCCCTTGTGGGGAGGTCGCGCCGCAGGCGCGGGTGGGGGTAACGGCTCCGACCTACGAGATACCCCCACCCCGGCGCTGCGCGCCGACCCTCCCCACAAGGGGGAGGGTAACGCGCTTTCCGAAGCCGCCGCCAAGGCGATGCTTGCCGCGCGCGGCCTGCCGGTGCCGAAAGGCCGCGCGGCGACGAGCGTGGCGGCGGCGATCGACGCGGCGATCGCGCTCGGCATGCCGGTCGCGGTCAAGGCGCTCGGGCTGGCGCACAAGTCGGAGCATAATGCGGTGCGGCTCAATCTGCGGGATGTCGGGCTGGTCCGTGCGGCGGCGGCGGACCTGCTGCCGCTCGGAACCGGCCTCTATGTCGAGCGCATGGTGGCGGGCGGCGTCGCCGAGCTTATCGTCGGCATCACGCGCGACCCGCTGTTCGGGCCGGTGATGACGGTCGGTACCGGCGGCGTGCTGGTGGAGCTCCTGAAGGATTCGGCGACGCTGCTGCTGCCGTCCAGCAGAGACGACATCGCGGCCGCGCTGCGCGGCCTCAAGATGTTTCCGCTGCTCGACGGCTATCGCGGGCGGGCGAAGGCGGATGTCGATGCGGCGATCGACGCCATTCTCGGCATCGCGGATTTCGCGCTCGAGCATGCCGACACGCTCGAAGAACTCGATATCAATCCGCTGATCGTTTGCCCGGAAGGCCAGGGCGCGTGGATCGCGGACGCGCTGATGTTACTTAACAAAGAGGCCCCCTCACCGGTTCGCTTCGCGAACCACCTCTCCCCCACTTCGTAGGGGAGAGGAACCGCAGCTTCGGCGATTGGCGCTTCCTCTCCCCCGTCGATCGGGGGAGAGGTGGCGAGCGCAGCGAGCCGGTGAGGGGGTCGACCAACTGGAGAACCCCATGTCCGTCATCACCACCCGCACCGAAGGCGCCATCCTGGAGGTCACGCTCGACCGGCCGAAGGCCAACGCCATCGACCTCGCCACGTCTCGTCTCATGGGCGAGACGTTCCGCGTGTTCCGCGACGATCCCGGCCTGCGCGTCGCCATCGTGAAGACGGCCGGCGACAAGTTCTTCTCGGCCGGCTGGGACCTGAAGGCGGCGGCCGGCGGCGACGCGGTGGACGGCGACTATGGCGTCGGCGGCTTTGCCGGGTTGCAGGAACTGCGCGACCTGAACAAGCCGGTCATCGCCTGCGTCAACGGCATGGCGGTCGGCGGCGGCTTCGAGCTGGCACTCAGCTGCGACCTGATCTACGCGGCCGAGCACACGACCTTCGCTCTGCCCGAGATCCGCGCGGGCACGCTGGCAGACGCCGCGACCGTCAAGCTTCCGAAGCGCATGCCCTATCATGTCGCCATGGACCTGCTATTGACCGGGCGCTGGATGGACGTCGCCGAGGCGCATCGCTGGGGGCTGGTCAACGAGGTGCTGCCGAAGGACAAGCTCGAGGACCGCGTCTGGGAAATCGCGCGCCTGCTTGCGTCGGGCCCGCCGCTGGTCTTCGCCGCGATCAAGGAAGTGGCGCGCGCGGCCGAGGCGATGACCTTCCAGGACGCGATGAACCGCATCACCAAGCGGCAGTTCCGGACCGTCGACGAACTCTATGCGTCGGACGACAACATGGAGGGGTTCAGGGCGTTCGCCGAGAAGCGCGATCCGGTGTGGAAGGGGAAGTAGAGGTGCGGCGGCGCAAAGCACCCCCTCACCGGTTTGCTTCGCAAACCACCTCTCCCCCGCCCGGGGGAGAGGAACCTAGACCACAACGGTCACCGCGTTGGAGATTGGCGCTTCCTCTCCCCCGGGCAGGTGGAGAGGTGCCGAGCGCGGCGAGGCGGTGAGGGGGTGCTTTTCCAGATGATGCTAGCCAGGAAGTATTGCCATGACCGACTACACCACACTGATTGACGCCGAGACCTGGGCCTTCATCGAGCGCACCAATTCCTTCTACCCGCCCGACACGATCGACTACACGATCGCAAGGCAGCGCGAGATCTACGACCGGATGTGCCGCGAATTCTTCGCCGGCTACCCGCAGGGCGTGACGGCCAAGGACAGCGCGATCGAAACCGCGTCGTATGCCATTCCGATCCGCACCTACACGAATGCTTCCCCCGACCACTCGGCTCTGGTTCTCTACTTCCATGGCGGCGGGTTCATCCTGGGCGGGCTCGACAGTCATGACGATGTCTGCGCGGATCTGTGCGGGCGCACCGGCTATACGGTCGTCTCGGTCGACTACCGGCTGGTGCCGGAACATCTGCATCCCGCCGCCTTCGAGGATTCCATGGCGGCGTTCGAGTGGGCGGCAAAGACCTTCGACCAGCCGATCGTGCTGTGCGGCGATTCCGCGGGCGGAAATCTCGCCGCCGCCGTGGCGCATCACACGCGCAGTCACCGCAGAGCGCCGATCGGCCAGGTGCTGATCTATCCGGGCCTCGGCGGCGACCATACGAAGGGGTCCTATGTCACGCATGCGGAAGCGCCGATGCTGACCATGCGCGACCTGGTCTTCTACAAGGACATCCGCACCGGGGGCGCCGACGTGTCGAAGGACGTGTCCTACATGCCGCTGGTCGATCCGGACTTTTCCGGATTGCCGCCGACCGTCATCATTTCGGCGGAATGCGACCCGCTGTCGTCGGACGGCGGCGCCTATCGCGACAGGGTCCGGGCAGCCGGCGGCAAGGCGTTCTGGCGCGAGGAAAAGGGCCTCGTGCACGGCTATCTGCGCGCGCGCACGACGGTCGGCCGCGCCCGCGACAGCTTCGGGCGCATCGCCGACGCGGTGAAGGCGCTGGGCGAAGGCCGGTGGCCGTACTGAGCTTCTATCCGCGTGGCCTGCGGGCATGGGCGACGGAGATGGCAACCAGCGCCAGCGCGACGGCAGAGAAGATCGCGATGTCGAGCCAGCCAGGCTCGCGCATGCGCTCGCCCATCAACACCATGAAGGAGGTCAGCGGCAGGATGCCGACGGCCGTGGTCCAGAGAAAGGTGCCCCAGCTGACTGGCGTAAGACCGGCGGCGAAATTGACGAGGTTGAACGAGATCACCGGCACGAAACGCACGGCGATCAAAGCGCCAGCGTTGGCGTAGCGTTCCACGTTGACATCGATTGCTGCCGCGCGGGCCTCGCCAAGGAGGCGCACGACGAGTGGCCGTCCGAAGGCCCGGGCAAGGCCGAAAGCGACGATGGCGCCGAGCATCGCGCCGCACCATACACAGACCGTGCCCCAGAGCGCGCCCATGCAAAGGCCCGCGGCGAAGGCGAGGATTTCGGCCGGGAACGGGACGAAGGTGTGCAGTAGCATCAGGGTGACGACGACGATGCCCGCGCCCGCGCCATAGCTTTCGATGTAGGCAGCCGTCGCCTCGACGGAAAATCCCGTATCGGGAAAGAGCCGGTCGGCAAGGAATGCCACGGCCCCGAGGCACGCCAGCGCTGCAACCGCCAGCAGAGTCCATGTCACCCGGCGCGGGCCAATGGGTAAGGTCGGTTTCGCCACGCCATCCGCCCCCGATTTCAGCCCGAGGCTGTATCTCCTGCTCGCGACGCGCACCACCATGCCCGAGGAATCTGCGATGCGCCAGCGCGACGGCGATGTCGTCATTGTGCTATTGGACATTACGCGTATCGCGTCGATGCGGCATTGAGAGCAGGACCGGCATGGCCGCACACTCGGGTTCCAAAACCGTCATCTACGCCGCGGTGGCGGGCAATCTGCTGATCGCGGCGACGAAATTCGCCGCCGCCTTCTTCACCGGTAGCTCCGCCATGCTGTCGGAAGGGGTGCATTCACTGGTCGACACGGGCAATGGCGGCCTGCTGCTTTACGGGCTCCATCGATCGGCTGCGCCCGCGGATGAAGCACATCCCTTCGGCCACGGGCGCGAGCTCTACTTCTGGAGCTTCGTGGTGGCGCTGCTCATCTTCGCGCTCGGCGCCGGCGTCTCGATCTACGAGGGCATCGTGCACATGATGCACCCGGAGCCGGCCACCAATCTGCGGGTCGTCTACATCGTGCTCGGCCTGTCGCTGCTCTTCGAGTCGTATTCCTGGTCGGTGGCGTTGAGAGAGTTCCGCCTGAACAAGGGGACGCTGGGCTACGTCGCCGCGATCCGCAAGAGTAAGGACCCAAGCGTGTTCACCGTGCTGTTCGAGGACACGGCGGCGCTGCTCGGCCTGCTGATCGCCTTCCTCGGCGTTCTCGCGGCCGACCTGCTCGACATGCCGATCCTTGACGGCGCCGCGTCCGTCGGCATCGGCCTGGTCCTGGGGTTGACCGCCATCTTCCTGGCACGAGAGACGAAAGGGCTGCTGATGGGCGAGCCCGCGTCACCCGAGGTGCAGGAGCGGGTGCTCGCAATCGCCGCGGCCGATCCGGCCGTCGAAGCGGCGAACGGGGTGCTGACGGTGCATCTCGGGCCTTCCCAGGTCGTGGCCGCGCTCAGCCTGGATTTCCTCGACCACCTGACCGCCGGCGAGATCGAGGCCTGTGTCGAGCGCATCGAGGAACAGGTAAGGCAGGCCGCGCCGGAGATCGTCGCGGTCTTCGTCAAGCCGCAGAAAGGCGCGGTGTGGCGCGAGCGACGGCGGGCGATCGTCGGATGAGCGCCGGGCGATTTCCATGCGAGCGCCGAACGGCTATCCAATCGCGATGAACACGCAGCCGATTCTCGAACCGATCACGCCGCCCCTCCTGCCCGCCGTTCTTGCGCTCAACAATGCGCACGCGGCGGAGCTCTCCTGGCTGGAGCCGGAGCGGTTGGCAAAGCTCGTCGGCGAAGCGTATCTTGCGCCGCGCATCGGCGAACTCGATGCCTTCATGCTCGCCTTCGACCAGGACGCCGACTACGACTCGGAGAACTTCCTCTGGTTCAAGGCGCGCTATCCACGCTTCGCCTATGTCGATCGCGTCGTCGTGGCGCCGCACGCGCGGGGGCGGGGACTGGCGCGGCTGCTCTATACGGATCTCTTCGCCCGCGCGACAGCGGCCGGCCACACGATTATCGCCTGCGAGGTGAACTCCGATCCGCCGAACCCGGGATCGGATGCGTTTCATGCCGCGATGGGATTTTCCGAGGTCGGCGCCGCCGCAATCTATGGCGGCGCGCGGTCGGTGCGCTACTTCACGCGGCCGCTGTGACCGGCGGGATCGCGCCGGCTCTCAGGTCAGGAAGGGCTTTGCCTTCATCGTCGACGGCACCTCGACGCCCAGGCGCTTGAGGATCGTCGGCGCGAGCTGAAGCTGGTCGAGCAGCACGTCGGCCTTCGGGCCCCTTCCCTTGCCGAAGTAATAGAGCGCCACGTCCTGCATCTCGTCGTCATGGCCGCCATGGTGGCCGCGATTGGTCTGGCCGTGGTCGGCGGTGACGATCACCTCATAGCCCATCTCCAGCCATTTCGGCAGGAAGGCGGCAAGCATGGCGTCCATGACGGCAAGCGCGTGATCCATCTGGCCGCAATCATGGCCGAAGCGGTGGCCCATCGAGTCGAGCGTGCAGGTGTGAAGGATGCCGTAGTCGATGCCGTGGCGCACGCAGAGCATGGTCAGCGTGGCGAAGAGGTCGACATCCGACGGCGTCATCTGGTTGTCGTGGCCGTAGGCGGTCATGGTGTGGAAGCGGCCATGCGTGATCGGGCTGTCCGGCTCGTCATACTCGATGTCGCGCACCATCTCGAACGGGTAGCGGTTGAAGAATTCCGACCAGTAGGAATGGGTCACCGCGCCGGTCTTGCCGCCGGAGGCGGTCACTTCGGAAAAGATGTCGGGTTGCGTGACGCGGTGGCGGATCTCGTTGGCCAACACGCCGTGCACCTGCGGCGATACGCCGGTGTGGATCGAGGCATAGCAGCAGGCAGAAGTTGAGGGCAGCACCGACCGCATCTTCCAGACGCGCGCGTCGCCCGACTGAACCCAACCCTCCAGATTGCCCATGAAGGGCTTCCAGTTGCGATAGGGCAGGCCGTCGAGGATGATGAGGAGGAGTTTGGAGGAGAGGGGCATGGGCTAATCCTTGAGGCGGGACTCGATGTCCATCCTCTGATGTAAAATGCGGACGATGTCGGCCTTCGAGTCGACAATACGAAAGACGATGATGTGGGAACCGATCGATAGCTTGCGATACCCCTTCCGGATTGTCGCGATGTCGCGTCCATGACGGTGTTTGAAAGAGATCGACGAACACGCCTGCTTTATCTGCGCGATGTAACGATCTGCCTGATCAGTGCTCGAGTTGTCGGCTGTGTAATCCCAGATTTCATCGATGTCAGCCTGTGCCGCCGGCGACAGGATGTAGTTGCTCATAGGCCGCGTTCGCGATGCTTGCGGGCGAGGAAGGCGTCGAAATCGAATGGGGTGGACGGTCCGCTTTCCTCGCCTTCGATGATCGCCGCGCGAAGACGCTCGATCTGGGCCTGCCGCTCTTCGAGAAGCTCAAGGCCGGCCTGCACGACTTCGCTCGCCGAGTGGAAATTCCCCTCCTCGATCTGCTGATCGATGAAGTCCGTGGAGCGCCGATCAAGCGCGATGGTCGAGTGCTTGTTCATTTCCGCAGTATAGCCGATGCCGAAAAAGCTACAATTCCTAGTTCCCCGCGCTCTCCATCCGCCGTCCCTTGATCGCCTTTTCCAGCCAGCCGACCTCCATCTCCGGCACCGATGACAGGAGCAGGTCGGTATAGGCATCGAAGGGCGGCGTCAGCACCTTCGACTTCGGGCCGTAGCGGACCACCTCGCCGCGATACATGACGGCGATCGAATCGGCGATCGACTTCACGGTGGCGAGGTCGTGCGTGATGAACAGATAGGCGACGTCCTCCTCCGCCTGCAGGCCGAGCAGCAGCTTCAGGATGCCGTTGGCGACGAGGGGATCGAGCGCCGAGGTGACCTCGTCGCAGATGATGAGCTTGGGCTTGGCGGCGAGCGCGCGCGCGATGCAGACGCGCTGCTTCTGGCCGCCGGACAGCTCGGCCGGGTAGCGGTCGATGAAGCCCTTGCCCATCTCGATCTTGTCGAGCAGTTCGGCGATGCGCCGGTCGCGTTCCTTGCCGCGCAGGCCGAAATAGAATCCGAGCGGACGGCCGATTATGGTGCCGACGGTCTGGCGCGGGTTCATCGCGACGTCGGCCATCTGGTAGATCATCTGCAATTCGCGCAGATCGTCCTTGGTGCGGTTGGCGAGCCGCGGCGAAAGCGTCCGCCCGTTGAAGGTGATCGTGCCCTGCTCAGGCGGCAGGAGGCCGGTGATGGCGCGCGCCAGCGTCGACTTTCCCGAGCCGGATTCGCCGACGACGGCCAGCGTCTGGCCGGCGAAGATGTCGACCGAGACGTTCTTCAGCACCTTCGGGCCACCGCCGGAATAGGACGCCGTGATATTCTTCGCCGACAGGATCGGGGTCTTGGTGGGCACTTTTTCCGTGTGCTCTATGTGGTGCACGGAGACCAGCGCGTTGGTGTATTCCTGGCGCGGCTCCTTGATGATCTGCTGCGTGCCGCCCCATTCGACGAGCTTGCCGTGGCGCAGCACCATGATCTCGTCGGAGACCTGGGCGACGACGGCCAGATCGTGCGTGATGTAGAGCGCGGCGACGCCGGTGTCGCGGATGGCGTCCTTGATGGCGGCGAGCACGTCGATCTGCGTCGTCACGTCGAGCGCCGTGGTCGGCTCGTCGAAGACGATCAGGTCGGGCTCGGAGCAGAGCGCCATCGCCGTCATCACGCGCTGCAGCTGGCCGCCCGAGACCTGGTGCGGATAGCGCTCGCCGATGGTTTCGGGATTGGGAAGGCTGAGTTTCTTGAACAGCGCGATGGCGCGGGCCTCGGCAACGGCGCGCGTCGCGGCGCCGTGCTCGACCGCCGCCTCGACGACCTGGTCCATCAGGCGGTGCGCCGGGTTGAAGGCCGCCGCCGCCGACTGCGCGACGTAGCAGACCTCGCGCCCGCGCAGCTTGCGGAAGCCCGAAATGCCGGTCTTTAGAATGTCCCGGCCGTTGAGGATCACCTCGCCGCCGGTGATCCGCACGCCGCCGCGTCCGTAGCCCATGGCGGACAGGCCGATGGTCGACTTGCCGGCGCCGGACTCGCCGATCAGCCCGAGCACCTTGCCGCGTTCGAGCGTCAGCGAGACGCCGTCGACGATGGTGATGTCGCGCGGGCTTTCGCCGGGCGGATAGACGCGCGCCTCGATCCTGAGGTTGCGGATTTCGAGCAGCAGGTCTTCCGGCTTCGGGCGGGGCGGTGTGTCGACGTGGTGAGCCGTCTCGGCCATCAGCCGCGCCCTCCCTTGAGGCTCGTCGTCCGGTTCAGGATCCAGTCGGCAACGAGGTTGACGGAGATAGCGAGAGCGGCGATCGCGCCGGCGGGGATCAGCGCCGCGGGGATGCCGAAGACGATGCCTTCCTTGTTCTCCTTCACCATGCCGCCCCAGTCGGCCTCGGGCGGCTGGACGCCGAGACCGAGGAAGGAAAGCGCGGAGAGAAAGAGGACCGCATAGATGAAGCGCAGGCCGAGTTCCGAGACGAGCGGCGAAAGCGCGTTGGGCAGGATCTCGCGGAAGATGATCCACGTCGTGCCTTCGCCGCGCAGCTTCGCGGCCTCGACGAAATCCATCACGTTGATGTCGGCCGCGACGGCGCGCGACAGGCGGTAGACGCGTGTCGAATCGAGCAGGCCCATCACCATGATGAGGACGGGGATCGTCGTCGGCAGGACCGACAGGACGACGAGGCCGAAGATCAGCGTCGGGATCGACATCATCAAGTCGACGAAGCGCGACATGATGGTCTCGAACCAGCCGCCGATGACCGCGGCGGCGAAGCCGAGAACCGAGCCGAGCGTGAAGGAGAGGGCGGTCGCCGCGACCGCGATGAAGATGGTGATCTGCGCGCCGTAGATCATGCGGGATAGCAGGTCGCGCCCGAGATTGTCAGTCCCGAGCCAATGGCCCGCCGACATCGGCTCCCAGACGCCGCCGACGATCTGGCCTGTCGGATAGGGTGCTATCAATGGGGCCAGGACGGCGGTCAGCAGGAAGCCTGTCGTCAGGATGAGGCCGACAAGCGAAGCGAACGGGATTCGTTTCAACATGGGCGACTACCTCGGATGCCGTAGCCGTGGATTCGCCGCGATCGAGGCGATG
>JAUYMV010000390.1 GCA_030698645.1 Mesorhizobium sp. | reverse complement strand
CGGCGCCATCGACGCCGACGGCCGCCTCACCGCCACCGGCCGCGCCATGCGCAACCTCGCGCTCCCCGTCCGCCTGGCGCACATGGTGGCGGAGGCGGCGCGCGACGGTGAGGCGGACGCCGCCGCCGAGCTCGCCGTGCTGCTCACCGAGCGCGGCCTCGGCGGCACGGGGGCCGATCTCGACCACCGCCTGACCGGGTTCAGGCGCGACCGCAGCCCCCGCGCAGAGGGCGCGCGGGCGCTGGCAGGAAGGTTGGGGCGCTCCCGACCCTCCCCCTTGTGGGGAGGGTCGGCGCACAGCGCCGGGGTGGGGGTAACGACGTCTCAGAATAGCGCCTCCGCCTCCAACCGCTCCACGACGCTACCCCCACCCCTAACCCCTCCCCTCAAGGGGGAGGGGGACCCCAGCGCCTCTCGTGAAGCGTCGGCATCAGGCAGCCCATCATCTGGCCGCAACGCAACCAAGTCCCCCTCCCCCTTGAGGGGAGGGGTTAGGGGTGGGGGTATTCATGCCCCCAACCTTCCAAGCGCGACCACACCCCCTTCCGCCGGCCGCCTCCTCCTGCACGCCTGGCCCGACCGCGTCGCCAAGGCCCGCGGGGCGCCTGGCCGCTACGTGCTGGCCAATGGCCGCGGCGCCATGCTGGACGAAACCGACGCGCTGGCGAAATCGCCCTTCCTCGTCGTCGCCGACATCACCGGCAAGGCGCAGAACGCGCGCATCGTCGCCGCGGCGGCGATTTCCGAGGACGACATCCGCGCCGTGCTTTCCAACCGCTTCGAGCGGCGCACCGAGACCGCCTTCGACCCGGAGAAGAAGACCGTGCGCGTGCGCGAAAAGCTTTCGCTCGGCGCGATTTCGCTTGCCGAGCGCATGCTGCCCGCGCCGACCGGCGCCGACGCCGACCGCGCCGTCATCGACGCCGTCCGCGCGCACGGCCTGGCGCTGCTGCCGTGGGACAAGGCGTCGGACACGCTGCGCCACCGGCTCGCCTGGCTGCACAGGGGCCTCGGCGCGCCGTGGCCCGACATGTCGGACGCCGCCCTCCTGGCGTCGCTCGACGACTGGCTGCTGCCCTTCCTGTCGGGCGAGGCATCCCTGTCGCGCATCCGCCCGGGCGCGCTGCAGGACGGGCTGATGTCGCTGGTGCCGCACGATCTGCAGCGCAAGGTCGGCGATCTCGCGCCGACGCATTTCCATGCGCCGACCGGCAACAATCTGCCGATCCGCTACGAGGACGAATGGCCGGTTCTCGCCATCCGCGTGCAGGAACTCTTCGGCCTCGACACGCATCCGGCGATCGCCAATGGCAGCGTGCCGCTGACGCTCGAACTTCTGTCGCCGGCGCATCGGCCGATCCAGACGACGCGCGACCTGCCGGGCTTCTGGCGCGGCTCCTGGGCCGAGGTGCGCGCCGACATGCGCGGCCGCTATCCGCGCCATGTCTGGCCCGAGGACCCGCGCCTCGCCGCCCCCACCGCCCGCGCCAAGCCGCGCGGAACATAAGGCGCACTTGGCGCGCCGGCCTGCTTGCCGCATATAGCGGACATGCTTCAGGATTTTCGCCCGCCCGATCCCCAGCTCAGCCGCCGCCTGCGCCTCAACACGCTGATCCGGCTGCGCTGGCTCGCCGTCATCGGCCAGAGCGCCGCGGTGATCATGGTCGCCTATGTGCTCGGCTTCCCGCTCCCCGTCAGCCTCTGCTTCGCGCTGATCGCCTGCTCGGCATGGCTCAACCTGCTGCTCGCCTTCCGCTATCCGCCGACGCACCGGCTCGAGCCGAACGCCGCGCTCGGCATCCTCGCCTTCGACACGCTGCAGCTGGCCGGCCTGCTGTTCATGACCGGCGGCATGACCAATCCCTTCGCCGTCCTGATGACGGTGCCCGTGGTCGTCTCCGCCACCGCGCTGCCTCTGCGGCTCACCACCGGGCTTGGCGCGATCGCCGTCGCGTCGGCATCGGTGCTGGTGTTCTACCATCTGCCGCTGCCGTGGTATCCGGACACCGAACTGCCGATCCCCTTCATCTATGTCGCTGGCATCTGGATTTCGGTCGTATCCACCATCGCCTTCACCGCGGTCTATGCCTGGCGCGTCGCCGAGGAAGCGCGGCAATTGGCCAACGCGCTCGCCGCCACCGAACTCGTGCTGCAGCGCGAGCAGCATCTCTCCGCGCTGGACGGGCTCGCCGCCGCCGCCGCGCACGAACTCGGCACGCCGCTCGCCACCATCGCGCTCGTCGCCAAGGAGATGGAGCGCGCGCTCGGCGGCGATCCGCGCTTCCGCGAGGACGTCACGCTGCTGCGCTCGCAATCCGAGCGCTGCCGCGAAATCCTCAAGCGGCTGACCAGCCTGTCGTCGACCAGCGAGGAGCACATGGCGCGCATGCCGCTGTCCTCGCTGATCGAGGAGGTCATCGCGCCGCACCGCGACTTCGGCATCCGCATCGTGCTGGAATC
>JAUYMV010000388.1 GCA_030698645.1 Mesorhizobium sp. | reverse complement strand
AGTAGGACAGGATCAGGCGGACGAAGGGCCTGTTGGCCGCCATGTGACCGAGGCCGCCCAGGAACGACACCCGTGAGACGGAATATTCCGCCGGCTCGGGGACGCGCGCCACCGCGACGCCGCCCAGCACCAGCAGCAACCCGCCGACGCCCAGGCCAAGCACGGCCAGGCCATGCAGTCCCTCGGCGCTGCCGATGCCGATGGCAAACGGCACGGCGATCGCGACCAGCGTTCCGACCAGGGTGAAGGACTCGCGGAACGCCGTGACGCGCGAGCGTTCCGCATAGCTGCCGGCCAGTTCGGCTCCCCATGCCGAATAGGGGAGCAATGTCGTCGTGTAGCCGACCGACAGGGCGGCCCCCCATGCGGCGATGTAGAGCGGTCCGACGCCTTGCGGCGGCCAGAACAGCATCATCGCGGAGAAGGCGGTCAACGGCAGGGAGAGCAGGAAGAACGCGCGCCGGCGGCCGAACGCAGGCCGCCAGTGGTCGGCCACCCAGCCGATGAGCGGATCGTTGACCGCATCGAAGATCCGCACGAAGAGCAGGGCGGCGCCGACCGCGGCGAGCGACAGGCCGAGCGTTTCGGAATAGAAAGTCGGCACGATGATGTAGAGCGGCAGCGTCAACGCCGCCAGCGGCAGCGCCGGCAAGGCATAGAAAACGAGCCGGGACGTCTGCATGGAATTCCTCGACGGCTGGACACTCGAACAGCCTACGCGAACGCAGCCGATTCGGTTTCAATGATTCGACGCGACCGCCCATTGCGGAGGCGTCGTGGCGGCTGTACCTCTTATAAAAAAAAGCCGACAGGGAGGAATTATGGGACGCAAGATCGTTGTCGCGCTCGGCGCGGCGGCTGTCGCCTTGGCGGCGCTCTACGCGCTCGGGCCGCGCGTCGCGGTGGACACCAGGGTGACGTTCGACGCATCCTCGATCGGCGCCGACCCTGACGCCTATCTCGCCGCCGCCGAGGCCAGATTCACCAACATCCGCCCGGGTCAGGCCAAGGAAATCGTCTGGGCCTATCCGCACTCACACGCCAAGACGCCGCTGGCGATCGTCTACATCCATGGTTTCTCCGCGTCGAAGGGCGAGGTGCGTCCCCTCCCCGACAAGGTCGCGGCGGCGCTTGGCGCCAACCTCTTCTACACCCGCCTCACCGGCCACAGCCAGGACGGGGCAGCGATGGCGACGGCATCGGTGAATGCCTGGGTCAACGACGTCGCGGAGGCGCTCGCCATCGTCCGCGCCATCGGCGAGCGCCTCGTGGTGATCGGCACGTCGACGGGCGGAAGCCTCACCGTCTGGGCATCGGCACAGAAGGATCTGGCGGCGGACATCGCCGGGCTGGTGCTCATCTCGCCTAATTTCGCGGTGAAGGCATCCGGCGCGTGGCTGCTGACCATGCCGTGGGGTGAAAAGATCGCCGAACTCGTCGTTGGCGAGGAGCGCGGATTCGAACCCGCCAACGATCTGCAGCGCGCGTTCTGGACCACGCGCTATCCGACGCGCGCCACCCTGCCCATGGCGGCGACCGTGAAACTCGCCAGGTCGACGGCGGTCGAGGCCATCACGATTCCGGCGCTGTTCATCCTGTCCGACGCCGACCAGGTGGTCGATCCGGAAGCGACCAAGCAAATCGCGGCGCGCTGGGGCGGTCCGCACGCCGTGCGCATGGTCGAACAGCCGGGCGACCCGTCGAGCCACGTGCTGGCCGGCGACGCGCTCTCCCCGTCGATGACGGAGCCGATGGCGGCCGAAATCGTCGCCTGGATCAAGGCGCTTGGCTGACCGCCAACTCGTACAGCGGCTGTTTCGAAGCATATCCCACCGCGACAAGCGTCATATTGACCGATCGCTTGCGCTTCAGGGCGATAGCAACCGGAGCCGCGTTGTCGGATCAATGCGTTTCGGCTAGTGTGCCACTCGATTTGACCGGATGATCGTTCATCCGGGTCGGCCGGGCGCGGATGTACCGCTGTCCGGTTGCCGGCAAAAGCGGCAATTCGTCGAGGAGTTTCAATGAGTGAGAGCGCAATGCGCGATCCGTCCTTCGGGCCGGCGCAGGACCGAATCGCAACAGCCTACGAGGCTGCCGCCAACAAGGCGCTGATTCGCCGCCTCGTCGTGCACTGCAACCGCTACCGGGACCCACTCAACCGTCGGGCGATCATCGAACTGGTCATCACGCTCGTTCCGTTTCTGGCGCTCGGCGCGGCCCTGATCTGGCTGGCGACGGCTGCGGGGCCAACGGTCGGCGCCTGGCGCTGGCTGTTTGTCGCGCTGCTGGCGCCGGTCTGCGCCGGCTTCCTGGTGCGCCTCTTTGCGCTGCAACACGATTGCGGGCACGGCTCGCTGACCAGTTCGCGTCAGGCCAATCGCCTGATAGGCCTCGCCCTCAGTGTCTTCACCTTCACCCCCTATGCGCTCTGGCAGAAGGCGCATGCGCTGCACCATGGCGCGTCCGGCAATCTGGAAAAGCGCGGCGTCGGCGATATCGACACCAGGACGGTCGCGGAATACGAGGCAATGACGCCGCGTCAGCGCCTCACCTACCGCATCTACCGCAATCCGATCGTGCTGCTGGTGATCGGCGTGCCGCTCTACTTCCTGATCGTGCACCGCCTGCCCTACACCGATGCCGTGCCCCGCCTCGACGCGATCCGCTCGGCCGCCGGGCTCGATCTGGCGCTGTTCCTCGTCTATGGCGGCTTGGTCCTGCTGTTCGGCTGGGGCGTCGTGCTCGCGGTGCTTCCGGTGGTGATCATCGGCGCCTGGATCGGCGGCTGGCTGTTCTACGTGCAGCACCAGTTCGAGGAAACGCAGTGGGACGAGAGCGATGCCTGGGACCTGCACGTCGCGGCCTTCGGCGGAAGCTCCTGGTATGTGATGCCGAAGATACTGCAGTGGTTCACCGGCTCGATCGGCCTTCACCACATCCATCACCTGTGCAGCCGCGTTCCGGGCTACCGGCTGCAGGAATGTCTCGACGGCAGCAATGAGCTGCGCATGGCGAGCGAGAACGTCAAGCTGACGATCCGCCAGAGCCTCGGCTGCGTGCGTCTCGCGCTGTGGGACGAGCAGAAGCGCCGCCTCATCTCGTTTGCCGAAGCGCGCGCGCGGTCCGCAGCCGCGTCGGCCTGATCAAACGAGCTTCGGCACGAAAAAGGGGGCCAAGCGGCGCCCTTTTCCTGTCTTGACCGCCTCGGTTGGAGGCGCGGGACCCCGGATCAGCCGCTGGCCTTCGCCACCGCCCGCTTCGCCATGACGACGATCAGGCTGGCGCGGTAGTCGGCCGACGCGTGCATGTCGCTCATCAGCGCCTTGGCGGACACCGTGGCGCCGTCGAGCGCGGCGGGCGAGAACGACTTGGCGAGAAGCGTCTCCAGCGACTTGGCGCGGAACACGCCTTCGTCGCCGGCGCCCGTCACGGCGACGCGAACGCCATCCTTGCCCTGCGCGGCGAAGACGCCGACGATCGCATAGCGCGAGGCGGGGTTGCGGAACTTTTCGTAGCCGGCCTTGGCCGGCGCGGTGAACGAAACGCCGGTGACGATCTCGCCGTCCTTCAGCGCCGTCTCGAACAGGCCGGTGAAGAACTTCTCCGCCGCGATCTCGCGCTTGTTGGTGATGATGGTCGCGCCCATCGCCACCATCGCCGCCGGATAGTCGGCCGCCGGATCGTTGTTGGCGATCGAGCCGCCGATGGTGCCCTTGTGGCGCACATGCGGATCGCCGATATGCGCCGCCATGTCGCAAAGCGCCGGACAGACGGCTTTCAGCTTGGTATCGCTGGCGACCTCGAAATGCGTCGTGGCGCCGCCGATGGTGACCGTCTTGCCGGACACCTTGATGCCCTTCATCTCCTTGATGTGGGCGAGATCGACCAGGTCGGAGGGCGCCGCCAGGCGCGACTTCATCGCCGGAATGAGCGTCATCCCGCCCGACAGGAACTTGGCGTCCTCGCCCTTCTTCTGCAGCTTCAGCGCATCGGCGACGGAGGTGGCGCGGTGATAGTTGACCGAATACATGGCTTCGTCCCTCTTCAGTGCTTCGCCGCACGCGCCGCGGCCCAAACCTTCTGGGGCGTCGCGGGCATGGACAGGTTGTTGTGGCCGAGTGCGTCGGTAATGGCGTTGATGACGGCCGGCGGCGAGCCGATCGCGCCCGCCTCGCCGCAGCCCTTGATGCCGAGCGGGTTGGACGGGCATGGCGTGTTCGAGGTCGACACCTGGAACGACGGCAGGTCGTCGGCGCGCGGCATGCAGTAGTCCATGTAGCTGGCCGTCACGAGCTGGCCGGAGCCGGCATCGTAGGACGCGCCCTCGAGCAGCGCCTGGCCGATGCCCTGGGCGATGCCGCCATGGACCTGACCCTCGACGATCATCGGGTTGATGATGTTGCCGAAATCGTCGGCGGCCACGAACTGGATGATGTCGGTGACGCCGGTCTCGGGATCCACCTCGACCTCGCAGATGTAGCAGCCGGCCGGGAAGGTGAAGTTGGACGGATCGTAGAACGCGCCCTCCTTCAGTCCGGGCTCCATGCCGGCCGGCAGGTTGTGCGCGGTGTAGGCGGCGAGCGCCACCTGGAACCACGGCACGCTCTTGTCGGTGCCGGCGACCTTGGCCGCGCCGTTCTCGATGACGATGTCGCCCTCGTCGGCCTCGAGCAGGTGGGCGGCGATCTTCTTCGCCTTCTTCTCGACCTTGTCGAGCGCCTTGACGATGGCCGACATGCCGACCGCGCCGGAGCGCGAGCCGTAGGTGCCCATGCCCATCTGCACCTTGTCGGTGTCGCCATGCACGATGGTGACCGAGTCGAGCGGCACGCCGAAGCGTTCCGACACGAGCTGCGAGAACGTCGTTTCGTGGCCCTGGCCGTGGCTGTGCGAACCGGTCAGCACCTCGATCGTGCCAACCGCGTTGACGCGAACCTCGGCGGATTCCCACAGGCCGACGCCGGCGCCGAGCGAGCCGACCGCCGCCGACGGCGCGATGCCGCAAGCCTCGATGTAGCAGCTCATGCCGATGCCGCGCAGCTTGCCC
>JAUYMV010000374.1 GCA_030698645.1 Mesorhizobium sp. | reverse complement strand
CACAGGCCGCCAAGGCGCCGTCAGAGCGGTTCAGCGCGTGGTTCGGCCAACGCTACACCGTTGCCGTGATGGTTGGATCCATACTGGCCTTCGCCGCCTTCTACTGGCTCGGGCGGGGCTGGGAGGAAGCACTGTACCGCTCCGCGACGCTGCTGGTGGCCGCCAGTCCGTGCGCGATCGTGATCTCCGTGCCGGCCGCCATCCTGTCCGCGCTTTCGGCAGCCGCACGTGGCGGCGTCCTTTTCAAGGGCGGCGCGGCCCTGGAGACCCTTGCCAAGGTGCGCACCTTTGCATTCGACAAGACCGGAACGCTGACGAGCGGTCGCGCGACGGTCACCGACATCCTTGTCCTCGAAGGCGACGAGCCCGAGTTTTTCGCCACCCTGGTGGGCATCGAGGCACAGTCGGAGCATCACATCGCGGACGCGATCCGCCATGAGGCCGATGCGCGCGGCATAGAAATCCCGATGGTGACGAATGTCGTCTCGTCGCCAAGCGAAGGCATCGAAGGGCGCGACGCGTTCGGGCCTTTGTGGGCCGGCAACGCCCGGATGGCGAAGCGCATGAACGCCTCTCTCGACCTGCCGGAACTGCGGGCGCTCGGCGAGACGACGGAGACGGTCGTCTATCTCGGACGCGGCTCCCGGCTCCTCGGCGCGGTGACGGTCGCGGATCAGCCGAGAGAGACGTCGGCCGCGGGCATCGCGGCGCTGCGGCAGGAAGGCATTGCGAAGATTGTCATGATGACCGGCGACCGGCGCGTCGTGGCGCTGCGCATCGGAGCCGAGCTCGGGCTCGAGCCGGACGAGATTCACGCCGACATGCTGCCGGAGCAAAAGGTTGCCATGGTGGCCGAACTGGCGGCCGAGGGGAAAGTCGCCTTCGTCGGCGACGGGGTAAACGATGCCGCGGCCCTTGCGCGCGCCGATGTCGGCATCGCGATGGGCGCGGCGGGGTCCGAGGTGGCGCTTCAGGCGGCGGATGTCGCATTCCTGTCCGAGGACATGGGTCGCCTTGCCGCGGCGCACCGGCTGTCGCGGCGGACCGCCGCGATCATCCGGCAGAACCTGATCTTCGCAATGTCGGCGATGGCGGTGCTGGTCACCGGGGGGCTCTTCTTCGATCTGCCGCTGCCGCTCGCCGTCATCGGGCACGAAGGCGGCACGGTCCTGGTGGTGCTCAACGGGCTGAGGCTGCTCGGCGATCCCATCCGCGCGGACCGACGACGGGACGGGGCGGTGCCCGCCGTTGCGCGAGGTCCGCGCCCGGCCTATGCGCGCAAGGTGGTCCGGCAGGCCAGGTAGGGCCGGGTCCCGCCTTGTGATAAACTGCCCGTGCCCAACGCCGTTCCTGACCGGCCAAGACCCGAATCCGCCCCCCCGAATTCCGGGGTGGAAGTGCAATCCGGCTTCCTGTATAGGACCGCGTTTCCGGGCAACCGGGCAATCTCGTGATGCGGACGCGGTGTCCGCACAGACTATCGGGTGCGACAATGGCGAAATGGTCTCCGAATTCCTGGCGCGGCAAGCCGATCCAGCAGGTCCCGGCCTATCCGGACATGGCAGCCCTTGCCGAGACCGAAAAGCGCCTGTCGACCTTTCCGCCGCTGGTTTTTGCAGGTGAGGCGCGCAAGCTGAAGAAGCAGCTGGCCCAGGTCGCGGCCGGCAACGCCTTCCTGCTGCAGGGCGGCGACTGCGCGGAGAGCTTCGCCGAGCACGGCGCCGACAACATCCGCGACTTCTTCCGCGTGTTCCTGCAGATGTCGGTGGTGCTCACCTTCGCCGGTTCGCAGCCGGTGGTGAAGGTCGGCCGCATCGCGGGGCAGTTCGCCAAGCCGCGCTCGTCCGACAACGAGACCAAGGACGGCGTGACGCTGCCCAGCTACCGCGGCGACATCATCAACGGCATCGATTTCGACGAAAAGTCGCGCATTCCCGATCCCGCCCGGCAGGAGATGGCTTACCGGCAGTCGGCGGCGACGCTGAACTTGCTGCGCGCCTTCGCGCAGGGCGGCTATGCGAGCCTCGAGAACGTGCATCGCTGGATGCTCGGCTTCGTCGCCGACAGCCCGCAGGGCGAGCGCTACCAGGCGTTGGCCAACCGCATCACCGAAACGATGGATTTCATGTCGGCCGTCGGCATCACGTCCGAAACCAATTATGCGCTGCGCGAGACGGATTTCTACACCAGCCACGAGGCGCTGCTGCTCGGCTACGAGGAGGCGCTGACGCGCGTCGATTCGACCTCGGGCGACTGGTACGCCACCTCCGGCCACATGATCTGGGTCGGTGACCGCACGCGCCAGGCCGACCACGCGCATATCGAATATTGCCGCGGCATCAAGAACCCGCTCGGCCTCAAATGCGGCCCCTCGCTGACCGCCGACGGACTGCTCGAACTGATCGACCTGCTCAACCCGGACAACGAGCCCGGCCGCCTGACGCTGATTTCGCGCTTCGGCTACGACAAGGTCGGCGACCACCTGCCGCGCCTTGTCCGGGCAGTGCAGAAGGAGGGCCGCAACGTCGTCTGGTCGTGCGATCCGATGCACGGCAACACGATCACTGCGGCCGGCTACAAGACGCGGCCGTTCGACCGCATCCTGCGCGAGGTTCAGGCCTTCTTCGAGGTGCACCGCGCCGAGGGCACGCATCCGGGCGGCATCCACATCGAGATGACCGGCAACAACGTCACCGAATGCACCGGCGGCGCCCGCGCCATCCGCGACGAGGAACTGCAGGACCGCTACCATACGCATTGCGACCCGCGCCTCAATGCCGACCAGGCGATCGAACTGGCCTTCCTGGTCAGCGAGCTTCTGAAGAAGGGCAAGCAGGCGCCGGTCAAGCAGGCCGTCAACGGCTGATGGACGATGGATCGGACGGCTGAACCCACTCCGGTTTCGCCGTCCGCTTCGCTGACCACAAAATGCTGCATCGCCGGCGGCGGGCCGGCCGGGATGATGCTCGGCCTGCTCTTGGCGCGCGCCGGCATCGACGTCGTCGTGCTCGAAAAGCATTCCGACTTCCTGCGCGATTTCCGCGGCGACACGCTGCATCCCTCGACCCTCGAGGTCATGCACGAGTTGGGCCTCGACGACCGGCTGCTCGCCCTGCCGCACCAGAAGGTGCACGAACTGGCCGGGCAGTTCGGCGACACCGGGGGCATCATGGCGGATTTCCGCCATCTGCCGGTGCGCCATCCCTACATCGTGCTCATGCCGCAATGGGATTTCCTGAACTTCCTCGCCGGCGAGGCGTCGCGCTATCCGCGGTTCCGTCACCGGATGAATGCCGAAGCAACCGACCTGATCCTGCATGACGGCCGCGTCGCCGGCGTCGCCGCCGAGACGGCCGAAGGCATGCTGCATGTCAAAGCCGAGCTGGTGGTTGACTGCACAGGCCGCGACTCGCGGCTGCGCGCCAGGGCCGGGCTTTCGGTGCAGAATCTCGGTGCGCCGATCGACGTGCTGTGGTTCCGCCTGTCGCGCCAGCCCGCCGACACCGACCAGACGGGCGGGCGTTTCGACAATGGCAGCATCTTCGTGCGTCTCAATCGCGGCGATTACTGGCAGTGCGCCCATGTGATCCCCAAGGGCGGCGCGGATGCGATCCGCGCGCGCGGCATCGACGCCTTCCGGGCGACGGTCGCCCCATTGCTCCCGTTTTCGACCGAACGCGCCGACGAGTTGCGCAGTTTCGATGACGTCAAGCTGCTCAGCGTCGCGGTCGACCGGCTGGCGACCTGGCACAGGCCCGGCTTCCTCTGCATTGGCGACGCCGCCCACGCCATGTCGCCGGTCGGCGGCGTCGGCATCAATCTGGCCATCCAGGACGCGGTCGCCGCCGCCAACATCCTTGCCGGGCCGTTGCGGTCCGGCACACTGTCGAACGATGACCTGGCAGAAGTGCAGCGCCGCCGCCTGTTCCCGACGCGCCTGACCCAGGCGGCGCAGATCTTCGCGCAAAACCGCGTCCTCGCCCCGGCGCTGGCGGCGCGACAGGCCGTCCGCGCCCCGCTTCCGGTCCGCATGCTGGCGCGGTTTCCGATGCTTCGCCGCATCCCCGCGCGGCTCATCGGCATGGGCGTCAGGCCGGAACACGTCCGCAGCCCGGACCGCTCAAGGCCCTGAACGGCGATCACAGATACCAATCGTACTCCCGGCGCGAGATCTGTTGCATGAAGGCGGCGAACTCGGCCTCCTTTACGCTCGCATAGATCGCCGGATAGTCGTCGCCCAGCCAGCGGGGCAGGATCGTCGCGGCGCGTAGCGCGCGCAACGCATCCCAGGGCGTCATCGGCAGGGCTGGATCGATCTCGATACCGGCATTGCCGGTATGGGCGGCGCCGGGATCGAGCCGGTTCTCGATACCGTGGTGCATGCCTGCCAGCACCGCGGCAAGCGCCAGATAGGGGTTCGCCTCGGCGCCCGAAATGCGGTGCTCGATACGCCTGGACGCGCCGGACGACACCGGAACCCTGAATGCGACCGAGCGGTTGTTCTCGCCCCAGTCGCGCGTCACCGGCGTGAAATTGTTGGCGGTGAAGCGACGGAAGACGTTGAGGTTGGGCGCGAAGAGCGCCATGCCCTCGGCCATCGTCGCCTGCAGGCCTGCGACCGCATGGCCAATCGTCTTCTGTCCGTCCGGCCGCCGGTCGTCGAACAGGCTTTCCCCGTCGGGGCCCAGCATGCTGGCATGGATATGCATGCCGCTGCCGGCCTGGTCGGGGAAGGGTTTCGACAGGAAGGTCGCCTCCATGCCGAAGCCGCGCACCGCCGACTGGACGACCCGGCGCAGCAGGCACGCCTCGTCGGCGGCGCGAACCGGATCGTCACGATGCTCCAGATTGATCTCGAACTGGCCGGCACCGTATTCGCTGATGATGGTGGAGGAGGGCAGGTTCTGTATCCGGCAGGCGGCTTCGATCGCCGAGATGACCGGCTGGTATTCGTCGAGCTTGGCAAGCGACAGCACCTTGCCGCCGGACTCGGCGCTGCCGGTCAGCGGCGAGCGGACCGGCAGCGGCGCACCGTCCTCGCCGCGCTGTTGGTCGATCAGATAGAATTCGAGTTCGACGGCGACGACCGGACGCAGGCCCGCCGCATGCAGCAGCGCGACCGTCCGCGCCAGCACGCTGCGCGGATCGTACCAGAAGGTCTCGCCGGTGACCGCATGGCGCGGCTCGCACAACACCTGCGCCAGGCCGTCGCCCCAGGGCACGGCGACCAGCGTTCCGGGCACCGGCCGGATGTTGGCGTCGGGGTCGCCGTCGGAAAAGCCGTAGCCCATCGGGTCGGCTGTGTTGCCCTGGACGTCGACCAGCGACATCGCCGCGCAGATCGGCGACCCGGCGTCGAAGAATCTTGCCATGTGGGCGCGCGGCATGCGCTTGCCGTATGCATTGCCGCAGAGGTCGAACAGCACCGCGTCGAGATGCGTGGTCGCGGGGTTTTCCGCCAGGAATCGATCGAGTTCGCTACTGTCTGTCATTTATCCCCCGCCTTATCGTCGCGTGCCAAGCCTAGCCGTCGCATCGGCGCTCGTCACCGGGCGACGGCGCTCTCGCGATGCCGGCCAGCATATTTTTGTCCCTCGAAGGGTTAGCGGTGGACCGAAGCGATTCAGCGGAGACGACCTGAATAGTCCGCTTTTCGACTTTGCAGCGCCATCGTCACTCTCTAAGCCTTGCCAGCGATGCCATTCCGGAGCTGCTTTCATGACCGACGCCTTACCCGCCACCCGACTTCGACTGGCCGTGCTTTTCGGGGGGCGGTCGGCGGAACATGACGTGTCGGTGCTGTCGGCAACCAATGTAATGCGCGCGCTGGACCCAGTCAGATACGAGGCGGTGCCGGTTTTCGTGACGCTCGAAGGACGGTGGTTCCTGAGCACGTTCGCGGGCGGCGCGCTGTCCAAGCCGGCAAACGGAACCGAGATCTGCCTCGTCCCCGGCGGATTCGGGCGGATCGTCGCCATTCCGGCCGGCGGCGCGGCGCATGAACTGCCGCGGATAGATGCCCTGTTTCCGGTCCTGCACGGGCTGCATGGCGAGGACGGGGCGGTCCAGGGCCTTGCCGAAGTCGCCCGCGTGCCGCTCGTCGGATGCGGAATCCTGGGGTCGGCGATCGCGCTCGACAAGGACGTCGCCAAGCGACTGCTCAACGAGGCAGGGCTCGCCACGGCGCGCTCGGTCACCATCCACAAGGCAAATGCGCCCGGCTTCGCCGATCTCGAACGCGAGCTCGGCATGCCGGTCTTCATCAAGCCGGCGCGGCAGGGATCCTCGGTCGGCGTCAGCAAGGTGGCCACGGCCGGCGAATACGAGGCGGCGCTCGTGGAAGGCTTCCGGCATGACGGCAAGCTTCTGGCGGAAGAGTTCATCCGCGGCCGCGAGATCGAATGCGGCGTGCTGGAGGATGCCGAAGGCGGGCTGTTCGTATCGCGTCCGGGCGAGATCGCGCCGGCCGAAAGCCACGGTTTCTACAGCTACGACGCGAAATATATCGACGCGGACGGCGCGGCGCTGATGGTGCCGGCGGATCTGCCGAATGAGATCGAGGGCCGGTTGCGCGAGATGGCAGCCGATGCGTTCCGGGCGGTCGGCTGCGACGGCATGGCGCGCGTCGACTTCTTCGTGACGGCAGACATGCGGATGCTCGTCAACGAGATCAACACGATCCCCGGCTTCACCGATATCAGCATGTATTCCAAGGCGATGGCGGCAAGCGGCGTCGGCTATGCCGAGGTCATCGACCGGCTCGTGGCGCACGGGCTCGCCCGCGCGCGCCGGTGACGGCCCGGCCGTCGTCCGCACCCTCTGGCCCCCGGCGCGCACGTCGATCCGCGGCGGCCGGCTTGGCCCAAGTTTCGGATCGCTGAACCCGCGTGCAGAAATCTTCGATGCCAGGCGCTTTCGGTCCGTGCCATAGTCGCGGCGAATGCGAGATGGGTAACGCCGATGACGAAACGACACACGGGGTCATGTCTTTGCGGCGGCGTCCGCTTCGACGTCGAGGGAGAGCTTCGCGGCGTCATCTATTGCCATTGCTCGCAGTGCCGCAAGCAGACCGGGCATTTCTATGCCGCCACCAATGTCCCGACCAGCGCCATCCGGATCGATGGCGCCGATGGCATAACCTGGTTCGCTGCCTCGGCCTCGGCCCGCCGCGGCTTTTGCAGGACATGCGGCTCCGCGCTGTTCTGGCAATTGAATGGCGCCGACGACATTTCCGTGCTCGCCGGCGCGTTCGACCAGCCGAGCGGACTGTCGGGCGAAGTGCACATCTTTGTTGCCGACAAGGGCGACTACTACGGGATCGCGGACGGCCTGCCGCAGTTCGCGCGCTCGACGCCCTCGATACGCGTCGCGGAGGATTGAACAAGAAGACAACCGGCGTTCGCAATTGATGAACGCTTCGTCGCAAAGCGCCGATCTGCCGGAACCGAGTAGGGAGGCGTATATGCGGGGCAAGGAGAAATTCCATGCCCCCATTGCCGACCCTCTTCATTTCCCACGGCGGACCGAACATCGTCATCAGCGACCTGGAAGCGCGCGGCTTTCTCGAGCACCTCTCCGAGATGCTGCCGAAACCCAAGGCGATCGTCCTCGTCTCGGCGCATTTCGAGACCGATGGCGTCGTCGTGGTTACCGACCCAAAGCCCGAGATGATCTACGATTTCCGTGGCTTCGAGCCGGAACTCTACAAGATGGTTTATCCTGCGCCGGGAGATCCGGCGCTGGCTGCCCATGTCGTCGACCTACTCGAAAGGGCGGGGCTGAAACCCTGCACCATCGGCAAGCGCGGCTTCGACCACGGTGCCTGGACGCCGATGCTGCTGGCTTTCCCGGCGGCCGACATCCCGATCGTACAGGTTTCGATCGATCCGACGCGCGATGCGGCCTGGCATTTCGCCCTCGGACAAGCCCTGGCGCCGTTGCGCGACGAAGGCGTGCTCTTGATCGGCTCCGGCCACATCACGCACAATCTGCGTGCCTTCTTCTCGGCCATGCGCGAGGACAAGGCGGTCGATCCTGACCTGGTCGCCAAGGTCGACGCCTTCACCGGCTGGTTCGCCGAGCGTCTTGCCGAGGGCGACCGCGCGGCGCTTCTCGACTGGAAACAGCAGGCTCCGTTCCCGACGGAGAACCATCCGACCGACGAGCATCTGATGCCGATCTTCTTCGCCTATGGCGCGGCGGGCGAGGGTGCGACCGGCGAGCGCGTGCACGATTCCAAGGCGCTCGGCTTCTTCGCCTATGATTCCTACCTGTTCCATTGAACGCGGAATGCGCTAAACGTCCCCGACCGGAACAGGCCGGGAGGGGCGTTTCGTCGATGCACAGGCTGATCAAGGCATTCGAGAACTCGATCCGCGCCTTCGGGCGGCTGATCCACAGCGAAAAGGCGTTCCAGCAGGAAATCGGCCTGCTCGTCGTCTCGCTTCCCGTCGGCTGGCTGCTTGCGACGAGCTGGCGCGGCTATGCGCTGCTGATCGGCATCATCCTGGTTGTGATTCTTGTCGAGGTCCTCAACACCGGCATCGAGGCGGCCTGCGACGCGTTCAGCCGGGAGTTCAACGTCAATATCCAGCTCGCCAAGGACTGCGGCTCGCTCGCCGTGCTGATCTCGATCCTGCTCGCCGCGGGCGTCTGGGGACTGGCGCTGGCCGAACGCATTGCGGGGCTTCCGGTTTAGAACGAGGCATCCTATATGTCGGTCACCAAAGGAAACCGACATGACCGAAATCGCCGACCCGCTTCATCTGCTGACCCGTTCCGGCCTGCCGGAGGACCTGCGCTATCTCGTCGCGAAATACCCGCGCGAGGACTGGCAGGCGCACGAAAACATCCACGGCATGGCCAACATGTGGCTGCAGCGTCATGCCATGTTCCGTGAGCTGGGCGGCGTTCTGGACGGCGCGATCGGCGACTATCGCGAGGGGCGGACCAACGCGCGCGAATTCGCGGGCTTCTTCGCGCCGCGCCTCAATTTCTTCCTCGGCAATCTCGACGGCCACCACAATGTCGAGGACCAGCATTACTTTCCGGTCTTCGCGAAGGCCGAGACCCGTCTGAAGCGCGGCTTCGACATCCTCGACGGCGACCACCACCTGATCCATGAGGCGTTGGAGCGCAATGCCGAGACGGCGAACGCCTTCCTGCGCGCACTCGAGGAGAGCGAGGACCGCCAGCGCTACGCCGCGGACGCCTATGCGGCGGAGAACACCGGTCTGATCGCCATGCTGGCGCGCCATCTCGATGACGAGGAGGACCTTATCATCCCGCTGATCCTCGACCGCGGCGACCGGGGGCTCGGCCTCGGATAGACGGGGGGAAGTGGACCGTTCAACCGTTGCGATTGCGGTTGTTGAGATAGCGCGCCACCAACAATCCGGCCCCCCCGACCACGACGGCCAGCGCAATGCCGGCGAGCAGCCGCTCGTGCTTCATGAGTGCGTCGCCCAGCAGACGCTCGGCGCCGAGGCCGAAGAAGAATCCCACGCTGACGAAGAGCGCTGCCCACACCGCTGCCGATAGCGCGTTCAGCAGGAGGAAGCGCGGCACCGCGATATCCGACAGTCCTGCCGCCACGC
Source organism: Mesorhizobium sp. (assembly GCA_030698645.1). GTDB lineage: Bacteria > Pseudomonadota > Alphaproteobacteria > Rhizobiales > Rhizobiaceae > Mesorhizobium_A. Next base: position 5,981 of record JAUYMV010000374.1, on the reverse strand, counting down.
CGCCGATCAACCGGACGCCATAGATGAATCGGTTCGCCAGCACGTAGATGTCGGGATGGCGCTGCACCAGCGCATAGGCGTGGCTGAAGCCGGGCTTTTCGCGCAGCTTCAGCACGTAGCGATGGCCGGCATAGCGCCGTCCGGCGAGGAAGAAGGCGGTGTCGCCGAGAAACGCGCCGACAAAGGCGACGGCGAAGGCCTGCCACGGCAGGAAGACATGCTGATGCGCGAAGACGCCGCCGAGGATCGCGGCGCTCTCGCCTTCGGCCAGGCAGCCAAGGAAAACGACGACGAGGCCGTAGCGCTCGATCAGCATATGCAGCGTGTCGATCATGCCGCCGGCGTCTTCCCCGCGAGCCGCGTTTCGATCCGCGCCAGTTGCGCGGCTATCGCCGAGATCTCGGCGCGTATTCCCATGATCTGGTTGTGGCGCAACTCGTCGAGCTTTTCGTGAAGCGCCATGATCTCGATCTCGGCCTTCAGGTTGACCTCGTAGTCGTGGCCGGCGTCGATGCGGTCGCGCGTCGCCTGGCGGTTCTGCGACATCATGATGACCGGCGCCTGCAGGGCGGCGACCATCGAGAGCACCAGATTGAGGAAGATGAAGGGGAAGGGGTCGAAGGCGTCCTGACGCAGCAGCCAGACATTGGCGACAGTCCAGACGATCAGGAAGGCGATGAATGCGAGTATGAACGTCCAGGATCCGCCGACGCGTGCAACCGAGTCGGCCACGCGGTCGCCGAACTGCTTGGCGCCGGGATAGCTGTCGCTGGCGTCGCGTGACACCGCCTTGCGGTCGATCGCGCTCTGCAGCACACGTTTTTCGAGTTCGCTCAGGCTCTTCTGATCGCGGGTGAGCCATCGCCCGGCGAGGTCGGCCACGGTCCTGGTCATGAATGTCTCCGTCGAGATCGGCTTGTCCGTCGCCCCCTCATATAGAATGATGCGGCCTCGCGTCGCCAGAAATGCCGGGGAGGAAGTGGAATGGCCGATTTCGCGTCGATCCGCGCGCGCGCCGCGCAACGCAAGGGCGGTGATGACGTGCTGGCCTCGCTGTTGGGTAGCGCACCGGACAATCGCGCGGTCGCCGGGCTGACCGACGACAGGATTCTCTCCACGATGGCCGAACGCGTGTTCTCCGCCGGGTTCGTATGGCGCGTCATCGCGCAGAAATGGCCCGGCTTCGAGGAAGCCTTCCTCGGCTTCGAGCCGAAGCGCCTCCTGTTCCAGCCGGAGGATTTCTGGCACGATCTGGCGTCCGACACGCGCATCGTGCGCAATCCGCAGAAGATCAGGTCGGTGCGGGAGAATGCAGCCTTCATCGAGCGTGTCTCGAGCGCGCATGGCAGTTTCGGCGCCTTCCTCGGTAACTGGCCGGCCGACGACCAGGTCGGCCTGATGGCCTATCTGGCGAAGCACGGCAGCCGGCTCGGCGGCAATACCGGCCAGTACTTCCTGCGCTGGGTCGGCTGGGACGCCTTCATCGTCTCGACGGATTTCGCCGCCGCGTTGCGCGATGCTGGCCTCGACATCGCCGACAATCCGACCTCGCAGCGCGATCTCGGCAGGATACAGGCGCAGATCAACCAATGGGCGGCTGAGACCGGACTCGCCCGTATGCAAATCTCGCGCATTCTCGCCATGTCGACCGGGGCCAACGCGTCCGCCGATGAACTTCGCGCCTATATGGGGGAGTGAGGCAGCTTGCGATTGTCAGCTATCGGCTGCCGCGCTAAACCGCCTGCATGAGCAAGTCGCCTGCCTCCGATACAATTCGCATCGCCGTCGCCCAGTTGAACCCGATCGTCGGCGATATCGCCGGCAATCTCGCCAAGGCGCGCGAGGCGCGGGCGGATGCGGCGCGGCATGGCGCCGATCTGGTGCTGTTCACCGAACTGTTCCTCGCCGGCTATCCGCCGGAGGATCTCGTGCTCAAGCCGGCCTTTCTGTCGACCTGCGAGAAGGCGGCGAACGAGATCGCCGCCGACACCGCCGATGGCGGACCAGGCGTGGTGATCGGCACGCCCTTGAAGCGCAAGAGCGGGGTGCACAATTCGGTGATCGTCGCCGATGGCGGCAAGATCATCGCCGAGCGCTTCAAGGTCGACCTGCCGAACTATGGCGAGTTCGACGAAAAGCGCGTCTTCCAGGCCGGGCCCGACATGCCCGGACCGGTGAATATTCGCGGCATCCGGCTCGGACTCCCGATCTGCGAGGACATCTGGGGCGACCTCGACGTCTGCGAGACGCTGGCGGAGAGCGGCGCCGAAATCCTGCTGGTGCCGAACGGCTCGCCCTACTACCGCGGCAAGGTCGACGTGCGCCATCAGGTGGTCATCGGCCAGGTGATCCGCAGCGGCCTGCCGATCCTCTACGCCAACCAGATGGGCGGGCAGGACGAGCTGATCTTCGACGGCGCGTCGTTTGCGATCAACGCGGACAAGTCGCTCGCCTTCCAGATGAGCCAGTTCGAGGAGACCGTCGTCGTCACCACCTGGAAACGCGGCGGCACCCCGGGCGCCAGGAAGGGAGAACGGGATGACTGGGTCTGCGTCGACGGACCGATGTCGAGAATCCCGGAGAAGGAAGAGGCCGACTACCGCGCCTGCATGCTCGGCCTGCGCGACTACGTCAACAAGAACGGCTTCAAGAATGTCGTGCTCGGCCTCTCCGGCGGCGTCGACTCGGCAATCTGCGCCGCGCTTGCCGTCGATGCGCTCGGCGAGGTACGCCTGCGCGCCGTCATGATGCCCTACCGTTACACATCGAAGGATTCGCTGAAGGACGCCGAGGATTGCGCAAGAGCGCTCGGCTGCCGCTACGACATCGTGCCGATCTTCGAGCCTGTCGACGGCTTTTCGCACGCGCTGGCCGAACTCTTCGAGGGCACCAAGGAAGGCATCACGGAAGAAAACCTGCAGAGCCGCGCGCGCGGCACGATCCTGATGGCGATCTCCAACAAGTTCGGCTCGATGGTGGTCACCACCGGCAACAAGAGCGAGATGTCGGTCGGCTATGCGACGCTCTACGGCGACATGAACGGCGGCTTCAACCCGATCAAGGACCTCTACAAGATGCAGGTCTACGCCATCTCGCGCTGGCGCAACACCACCGTGCCGCCCGGCGCGCTCGGGCCGTCCGGCATCGTCATCCCGCAATCGATCCTCGACAAGGCGCCGTCGGCCGAACTGCGTCCCAACCAGACCGACCAGGATTCGCTGCCGCCCTATCCGGTGCTCGACGACATTCTCGAATGCCTGGTGGAAAACGAGATGGGCGTCGACGCGATCGTCGCGCGCGGACATGACCGCGAGACGGTGCACCGCATCGAGCATTTGCTCTACATCGCCGACTACAAGCGCCGCCAGGCCGCGCCGGGGGTGAAGATCACCAAGAAGAATTTTGGCCGCGACCGGAGGTATCCGATCACGAACAGGTTCAGGGACCGGGGGTAGCTACTCGAGTTCGTCCGGTTCTATCGATCTTCCTCCGTAGAGCAAACGAAGTACCAGAACTTCCGTCTCATCTACGATGAAGGCGACTGACACCCGTCGCTCGAAGCCGATGATGAGCAACCCGCTGCGAATTTCCGGATGCAGATTCCCGCGCATCGGAAACTGCCGAAAACCGTCCAGGAATGAAGTGAGCCGGTTCACATATCGCCTGGCTACCATGGGCGATGCTTCGGCGCTGAGGTAGTCGTAAAGCTCGCGTAGATCGTTTCGGCGCGACTCCCCAATCGAACCGTGTATCCCTTCATATCATCGAGCTTTTTTCTCTGCCTCGTTCATATGCTCAGACAGCCTCTGCATCACCTCTTCGAGCGAGTAAGTTACTTCCAATCCGGCCTTGTAGGCGTCGTAGGTCGGCGCGACTTCCTCGCGCAACCATTTCTCGATTGCCGCGTCACGTTCGTCGAGTGCGCGCAGCCCTTCATGGATGACGTCGCTCTCGTCGACGTAGTCGCCGGAGGCGACCCTTTCCTCCCCCGCTCGACCATTTCGGTCGGCAGGGTGATGCTCAGTTGACGGGTCGATCGCATGCCAACGGCTCCGGTCGCGAAGACGCGATTCTAGTCCGGATGCGTGGCAGACTCAATCTCCGCATGCTGGACCCATCCGACCGCCTTGCCGCGCAGAGCCCTACCGGATAACGGGTCGGCAAGCAGAGACGCCATGCGCTTCATCCCATTCCTTGCCTCAAACGCCCGCTGGCTTGCCGGCGGCTTCCTGCTGACTTTCTTCTCGACGGTCGGCCAGACCATCTTCATCTCGCTGTCGGCTGGCGAAATCCGCGCTGAATATGGCCTCAGCCATGGCGCCTGGGGTATGGTCTACATGGTCGCCACGCTGGCGAGCGCGCTCACGCTGCCCTATCTCGGGCCCATCGTCGACCGATACGGCGTGCGCCGGGTGGTGCTGTTCGTTGCGCCCATGCTGGCGCTGGCGGCGGTCTCGATGGCGTTGTCCAGCCACATCGTGTTGCTCGTGCTGACGATCTACCTGCTGCGCCTGTTCGGGCAGGGGATGATGCCGCACACCGCCTACACGGCGACGGCGCGCTGGTTCTCCGCGCAGCGCGGCAAGGCGCTGTCGCTGGTCATTCTCGGCCACAATGCGGGCGACGCGATCTTCACCAATCTCTTCGTGCTGCTGGCGCTGGCGATCGGATGGCGCAATGGCTGGCTGGTGGCGGCGGCCGCCCTTCTGGTGACGCTGCCCCTGATCGCCACGCTGGTTGCGGTCGACCGCACGCCGCGCGCCTCCGATCCAGTGCCGCGCATCGTCGACGCGCGCGACTGGACACGCGCCGAAGTGCTGCGCGATCCGATTTTCTACCTCGCCATGACCGGCATCATGGCGCCCGGCTTCATCGTCACCGTGGCGCTGTTCCACCAGGTCTATCTGGTCGAGTTGCGCGGCTGGTCGCTGGAGGTCTTCGCCTCCGCTTTCATCGTCTGGGCAATCGTGAACAGCGTCTTCACGACCATCTCGGGCCAGCTGATCGACCGGTTCTCAGGGCTGGTGATGCTGCCCTTCGTCCTGCTTCCGCTGGGGGCCGCCTGCATTCTCCTCGGACTCGGCGAGGCGGCATGGGTGCCCTTCGCGTTCATGGCGCTTGTCGGCCTGTCGAACGGGCTGTCGACCACACTGTTCGGCGCGATCCTGCCGGAGATCTATGGCCTGAAACACCTCGGCTCGATCCGCGCGCTCGGCGTGTCGGCCTCGGTGCTCGCCTCAGCGGCGGGTCCGGGACTGACCGGCTATCTGATCGACGCGGGCGTCTCCTATCCCGGCCAACTGGCCGCGATGGGGCTTTACTGCGGACTGGCGTCGCTGGTGCTTCTCTACGTCTCGGTCAACGTCAGGCGGCGCAATGCGCTCGACCGCCTCGCGACCTGACCCCGACGTCCGCGCCATTCCGCACGCTTGCGGAATCCCGACCGGGCAGTCATAGCTGCCCGCCATGACCGTCACCGTCCGCTTCGCGCCATCGCCCACCGGCAACATCCACATCGGCAATGCGCGCACCGCGCTGTTCAACTGGCTGTTCGCGCTGAAGACCGGCGGACGGCTCATCCAGCGCTTCGACGACACGGACTTGGCGCGCTCGAAGCAGGACTATGCCGACGGCATCCTCGTCGATCTCGACTGGCTGGGGATCAGACCCTCGGCGGTCGAGTACCAGTCGAAGCGCTTCCCGGTCTACGAGCGCGCGGTGGCGACGCTGAAGGCCGCGCGCCTGCTCTATCCCTGCTACGAGACCGCCGAGGAACTCGATCTCAAGCGCAAGATTCGGCTGACGCGCCGCCTGCCGCCGGTCTACGGGCGCGAGGCGTTGAAGCTCACCGATGCCGAGCGGGCCGCGCTCGAAGGCGAGGGGCGCGCGCCGCATTGGCGCTTTCTCCTGCCGAACTTCGCCGACGATCCGTTCGAGCCGGTACGCACGGAGGTTCGCTGGACGGATCTCGTACGCGGGCC